>JAPLTI010000292.1 GCA_026398285.1 Verrucomicrobiota bacterium | reverse complement strand
GCGCTACCGCGCGATTGCTGTAGCGGCGTCTCTATGAGCGCCGGGGGGAACTCCGATTTGGCAGTCATAGACAGCCGCCACAAACCCAGCGCGGCAGCGATCACCGCAAATTTAGTTTCCGAGCTTCAACTCGCCAACGAACTCCGCCATGCGCTGCATGGCGATTTTGATTTGCGGAAGAGCGGTTGCGAAGCTGCAGCGCACATGGCCCTCCCCTCCTGCGCCGAAGGCGGGACCCGGCACGACGGCGACTTTCTTTTCCTGCAGCAATCGCATGCAGAATTCGCGGCTGGAGAGGCCGGTGGATGTGATTTTCGGGAAGACATAGAACGATCCGCGCGGGCAGCGGCATTCGAGGCCCATTTCGTTGAGGGCGGCGACAATGAAGTTGCGGCGCATTTCGTATTCGCGGCGCATCTGGGCGACGCTGTGTTCGCCACGGTCGAGGGCTTCGATGGCGGCATCCTGGCCCATGATCGATGCGCACAGGATCGAGTATTGGTGAATTTTCATCATCGCCTCGATGAGCGGGGCGGGCGCGCAGGCGAAACCGATGCGCCAACCGGTCATGGCAAAAGCCTTGGAGAGACCATGGAGAAACACCGTGCGCTCTTTCATTCCGGGAAAAACCGCAATGCTGGTGTGCTTGGCGCCTTCGTAGGTCAGCTCGCTGTAGATTTCATCCGTGAGGACAACAAGATTGTGACGCACACAGACTGCGGCAATTTTTTCGAGCTCCGCAGGCTCCATCGTGGCGCCTGTCGGATTCGTCGGGAAATTCAGCATGAGAGCGCGGGTGCGGGGCGTGATGGCCTTTTCCAAATCCTCGGCGCGCAGGGAAAATCCATCCTCCGCTCGGGTGCGGACCGGCACAGGAACGCCATGCGCCATCGTGATCGTGGGGGCGTAGTACACATAGCACGGTTCGTGGTATATCACCTCGTCGCCGGCATTCAACAAGGCGCGGAGCGCGAGATCGATCGCCTCGGAGACGCCCACGGAGACAAGAATCTCAGAGAGCGGTTCGTAACGGATGCCGAAATGTTTGTTGATGTAATCGGAAATACTCCGGCGCAGGCGCGGTAGGCCGAGATTCGATGTGTAGCCGGTGCGACCCCGCTCCAGAGCGTAAATGGCCGCCTCGCGGATGTGCCATGGAGTGGCGAAGTCCGGCTCGCCGATGCCGAGCGAGATGACATCATCCATCGACTGCACAATTTCAAAAAAGTCGCGAATTCCCGAGCGCGGGATGTCGCGGATATGGTCTGCGATGGCGATGCTCACGGCGTGATGGAGAGACGCTCGGAACTCGCCTCGAAGGTGTGGAAGGTGCCGTTTTCCTTGTAGGTTTTCAGGCGGAAGTGCGTGGCGGTGGACTGCACCGCATCAATAGTGCTGAGCCGCTCGGCGACGAACGCAGCGGCAGCGCGAAGGTTCGGAGCCTCGACCAAAATCAGCAAATCATAGCCGCCGCTCACGAGGTAGCAGCTCTGCACCTCCGGGAACCGCGCAATGCGCGAGGCAATGCGGTCGAAGCCGCCATCCCGTTCGGGAGTTATTTTTACCTCGATCACCGCCGTGACCTTGTCGGTGTCCCACTTTTCGCGGTTCAATACGGGCTGGTAACCAAGAATGATGCCATCCGCCTCGAGCTTGGCTATGGCCGCCTCGACCTCGGCAGTGGTCATATTAAGCAAACGCGCCATCTCATCGCGCGGCATGAGGGCGTTCTTCTGAAGCAGGTCGATTATGGCATCCATAAGCAATACATCATGGAAACCGCACAGTGTCTTTGCAAGCGCGCGTTGGAGCGGTTTTAAGCGGATTCAATTCCAAGACTCTGTCAGCGCTAATTTTGGAAGAGATTCCTACGGACGCGTCAATCCTCCGAGGACTGCCATTTCCATCAGCGCTTTTTCAAAACCTTGAACGAAGCGTTTTTCATCCATAAGAACGGACTGGCGCAGGCGCTCGCGCATTCCGGCGCGGAGTTCCTGGAGGCGGTCTGTCTGAGCAGCAAGCGCCACGGCTTTTTCGATGTAGGCTTCGCGTGTATTGGTGATGAATTCCTGCAGGCCCATGGCGCTCAGGAGGCTCACGCCAACGCGGGAGACATGGGTTTTACCTGCTCGCGTGACGACTGGACATCCCATCCACATCGCCTCGCAAGTTGTCGTGGTGCCGTGATACGGGAAGCTGTCGAGGGCGATATCCACGGAGTGGTAGTGGTTCAAGTGATCTGCAATTTTTTTGGTGTGGCCAAAGAAATCGAGCTGATCCTCTTCGATGCCACGATCGGTGAAATAGGATTTCAGTTCCTTGCGCACGCCGTCGTCCGTGAGGGTCCGGGCTTTCAAGCGCAGATGCGAACCCGGGACGCGGAGCAGGATTTCCGCCCATGTCTCGAAAAGGGCTGGGTTCAGCTTGGCCATATTGTTGAAGCAGCCGAAGGTCACAAAACCATTTTTCAAAGCAGGCAGAGGCTCGACCTCCGGCGCAGAGGCATCTGGCTCAAAACACCAGGCACACTCGGGCACGCGGATAAGTTTTTCGGTGTGCAGATGCTCGGTTGTTCCCTGCGGATCGGCAAAAGCATCGGTGATTCGAAAATCAATCGTCGGCAGGCCTGTTGTGCCGGGGTATCCGAGGTAACTCACTTGCACTGGAGCGGGCTTGAGAGCGAACACACCAAGCCGATTGTAGGCCGTGTGACCCGCCAACTCGAAGAGAATGTCCACGCGATCATCATGAATGAGCTTCGCCAAGGCACGGTCATCGTAGCTTGAGGTCTCGCGCCACAGGTCTACCTGCTTGGCAAAGCGGGCTGAGAATTCGTCCGATTTCCGCTGGTCACCATAGGCCACAAACTCGAAACGCTCACGGTCATAGCCTCGGAAGATCGGCTCGATGAAATGCGCGACCGGGTGATGGCACAGGTCGGCCGACAAGAATCCCACGCGAATCTTCGCCCCTGCCTCGCGCGGCTTAAACTTGAATGCCGGCGGAAATTTTTTGGTCGTGGAGATACCCCATTTTTTGTGCTCCTCGAAGACCAACTTCGGATCTATGTCGGGGATATACATGTGGCAGAGCAGATAGTTGCTCGGCGCGTCGCGGTCATCGGGATTCAGCTCCATCGACTTTCGGTATTGAGGCAAGGCATCCATGCCACGGGCGCGGTCCTTGAGAAGGTTGCCAATGTTGTTTCGTGCGGTCGGCAGTTTGGGATTTTTCTCCACCGCCTGCTCGAAGCAGTCGAGCGCCTCGGAGTTCAAACCGAGCTCCAGAGCCGCCGCGCCGAGGTTATTGAGGTAGGAAACATTCGACGGATCCATTTTCACCGCCGCATGGAAGGCCATGATCGCATCGCCACCCTTGCGGAGATCCTTGTAAATCACGCCGCGATTGCACTGTAGCGCCGCCGTGTTGTAGCCCATCGAGAGGGCTTTTTCATAATGCACGAGCGCTTCTTGGAATCGTTTGCTCATGTGCAGGGCGAGACCATACTCGTAGTGGTAGTCACCCAGCTGCCCCGGCAGCGAAATCGCTTTTTCCAAGGCAGGAATCGACTCCGCGTAACGCTTCAGGCCATTGAGAAGCTTACCTTGGCGGAACCACACGAAGCCCACATTCGGGTTCATACGCGCTGCCTTGCCGTAGGCCGCCAGCGCATCCACATACCGGGCATTTTGCTCCAGCAAAATCGCGAGATTCGTCTGGAACTCCACTGAGTCAGGCTCCAACGCGCAGGCCTTGCGAATCTGCGAAATCGCATCCTTGCCTCGCCCGAATTTCTGCAAAGCCGTGGCATATTGCGAAAATCCCTCCGCATAATCCTTCCTCAGCCGCAGAGCATCCTGAAAAGCCTCCAGCGAGGCCGACTTATCACCCTTCTCCGCCAGTATCCGCCCGAGCAACACAAGCCCATCAGGTGAATCCGGCGCCATCTCAAGCGCACGCCGCACCTGCTGCTCCGCTGGCTCCAATTCCTTCTTTCGCAAAAAAACCTCCGCCAACTCGCGAACAAATTCCGCATTCTGAGTATCCAACTCGCAAGCCACCGTTGCAAACTCGCCAGCCGTCTCCAAATCTCCCTGTAAAGCCGCCATCTTGCCCATCAGATGCCACGCTCCCGCACACCGCTCATCCTTACCAAGAATCTCCCGGCAGATGTCCTCGGCATCAGAGAGTCGGCCTTCGGCGAACGCTATCTGCGCGTCAGAAATAGTCATCTCAGATACATCGGCTTCACTGCCATATTCCTCTGGATTCAAAAAGCGCGGCCCCTTGCTCATGGCTTGCTTGATCCGCGATGAGATACCCGACCGATATTCGTGATCCCTCGCCAGATGAAGCGCCTTTGCAAAGTATTCCTCCTCGTTTTGACCGACCAATTCATCAAGGCCTAGTTCACGCAACTGCGCTCCAGAACAACGCGAACGGGTTGTTTCGCCATCACACGCAACCACAGGAATTCCAAGTTGGAGGGGATCCACCGTGGAAATGCTGCCTGAGAATGGCAGAGTATCGAGATACACATCCGCGACCCGCTCAAAGTTCATCACGGCTGCTCTATTTGGCAAGGTGGGACCTAAAATAACCCGTTTTTTATCCACGCCATGCTCTGCGAGAACGGACTCCAGCAATGCCCGGAAGCGGGTTTCTGGGAGTTTACTGGCCCAGTTCGGATTGAAAGGCAGCAGGCATAGCACGGAATTCGGCGCCTCCTTTAAAAGCCGGGCCCAAAGATGTAACAACTCTAGGGGAATTTTGTAGCAACTCGCCGCATTGAAAAAAACAACCGCATCCGCCGGAATTCCAAGCTGAGAGCGATCTGGCGGCACGAGCCCAGGCGCGGCCGGCTCGGAGGAGTAGTCCAAGCACACAGGAGGTCCATCCAACAGGATCAATTTCTCGCTGAACTCTGCCTCACTCACGCCTTCCCGATAAGCGAGAGTTCCCGAAAGGAACGCATCGGAATTCTTGAACCCGCTCGTCATCGGCGAGCAATGTGAGACGACCTGAATCGGAGCCATGCGGAATGCGGCCAGAAGCGCAATCTGATTCGTTACCGCAGTGATATTCGTGCCGATGATCAGGACATCCAGCTTGGCATTTCGAATCATCTGCACCCGCTCTTGAATGGATTCTGGTAGGAGATGAAACGCCTTCGCCAACGAGCGGCAACGATCCTCGACCGGACCAGGATTTTTGACACCACAGAAGAGATGCACTTCAAACCGGTCCTTATCCAAATGAAGAACCGGAAGCGTTACAAAGGTTTCCGTCTGCAAACCAAAATGCGAATTCAACACTCCCACACGGATCTTTTGCCCAGCGCGGCGCTGTCCCTTTAGCTGAGCGGGCATATCCAACTTCAATCCAGAATTCCCCAGTGTGAATTCAATCACCCTCGCACGGAGCGTCATTAACTCTCCATTCCCCTCAGCCGTGCAATAGCAGGGAATGACATTCAAATACTGCATCAAAGTGGATGCTATTTCTTTTGTAAAAGGCGATGTAGGCTCTTTTTCAATCCTCCGCACTGCTTCCCTCAACCATGTCAGCAAATGATTGCTATATTTAAGAGCCTCTTCCTGTTCAGTAAGAACCTCAGGCACAGAAAGGGTATAACTCCAAAAGTCCTTGCGGAACCAATTCGGCAAAGCTTCGATAGCCAGCAGAGATGTAGTTTGATAAGCTGGACGGAAAAGCATCGAGGCCATCAGGCGCGACAGTGCAAAGTCACCATTGTCATTGAATCCGCACAAAAGGGCATTTGCCACACTTAGCTCTTCTTCAGAAACATACTCCTGCACGCCGCTACTTAACAAAATCCGATAAACCTCACCGAAAGAACCGGAAAACAAACCGAGCAAAGATTGGTCATTGAAATTTACCAGACACGATGCTACGCCTCGCCGCAACTCGCGCAGTCCTCCAAATGCCGATGCATCAGTTGGATAGTGAGTCCAAATTTGTATCAGATTTTTTATGGAATCGAGCTCCTCTGGAGGAAAGGATGGCAAGTCAGGATCTCCTGAAACATCCTTAGATACAGTTTTTTCCAAGGCCGACCTAAAAGGTTTCAATATTTCAAAAGCTTCTCCAGAACGCAGCATCGCATTCATCTTGCGAACCGCCAGTTCCTGCACTCCCAATGCACTGGCCCGAGAGAGCAATGCTAAAGTTTGGCGGCACATTTCCTCCTCTTGGAAGAGCTTGCTCGCCCGTTCCTTGGCAAGTGCTCCAACTTGTTTGCGAATATCCGCACTTCCAGCCCACTGGCCAAGGACTTCAATGAGCTTGGCAACTGTTCCCTGCGGATCTTTATTAGGATCTGGTAAAAGTGCACCTGTATTACCCATTTCTTCGGGCACTCCAGCCACCGCACTGGCTACAACAGGCAATCCTTTGGCCATAGCCTCGATAATGCACAATGGAAACGCTTCAAGCTGGCTCGATAGCACAAATATGTCAGCTGCTGATAGCCAATCTTCAATATCCCACCGATATCCTAAAAAATGAAAACGGTCGTCAAGACGCTCTTTTTGAACAATCTCTTTAAGCTGTGGCGTCAAGTTCCCTTCCCCCGCCCAAACAAAATGTAAATTTCCCAGCTTGCCACGATCCCTCAAGCGCTTGGCTGCCTCAATTTGAAAAATATGACCTTTTTCATTAACCATTCGAGCAGCCGTAAAGCAAATGACAGCATCCTCGGAGACACCGATTTCTGTGCGTAATTTTGATCTCAGCTGATTATCCGGAGGCATGAAAAACCGATCAGCGCGGCCATTATAAATGACTCTACCATGGCTTCTATCGACGCCAAATTTCTGCCGAAGCATTTCCAAAACAGACGAAGAAACAGCCACGGCGTCGCTTGCATAGGCATACTGTTTCTCCACCATTCCCAATACGCTTTTGAAGCGGTCAGCCAAGTAGGGGGCATCAATATGGCAGGTTGTTACAAATGGAATAAGCCGATCCATGGCAGCATTTTTAGCCGCAACATGTGAAACTGGGCAACAATCCGAAAAGAGAATCACATCCGGTTGAACCTCATCCAATATTCGTGATGGATCCTCCATATCTGTCAAAGATCTACCAAACTCTGCTACTGGATTGAAAGCCGTCCAGACATGCTTGATACCTAAGTTCCTTTGCTCCTCCAAAAGCGGACTCTCCCACTGAGGTTGAGCACTAAAAACCTCTGCCCCGCTCTTCGCCAATGCGAGCAAAATACTGTGGGCATAATGAGCTCCACCGCCCTGACCAGGCTCGTCAGAGAAAACAACGACTCTCTTGTCTTTAAGTTCAATGTCGGGTTTGTTTTTAACAAGGCAACCGTAACTCTTTTTTAACTGCCCAACCAAATTAACCCCTTGATCTGGATGTCCCCATTTCGAAATGATTTTTGAATCAATGGTTTCAAAAAGCTTCCCCGTTTTAAGAATCTCAAGAATCTGCTTGCGCTCCTTAATGAAAATCCCCTCATTGGAGGGAAGCAAATGAGCGCCTCCAAGAGAAAAATAGCAGGCATTTGAAGTAAAAAACCCGAGTTTTACACCGGAAAGTATTGCTTGAACATTCCATTTATAATCGGCCAACAATTTAAAGGAAGAATCATAGCCTCCGAACTTTTCAAACAAACATTTGCGGTAAAAGGTCGCTTGATGGCAAAAATTGCTACGACTCAACCATTCATAATTAATTGGAAAAGGGTATTTGAATTCTTCCTGTTGGTGTTTATCGAGAATTTTAATAAAATTTGAATATATAATCTCGATATCGGCATTGTTTTGGAAGCCTGCGGCGATGTCAGCGAGCACACTGTCGGAAAAAAACCGATCGTCTGCATTCATGAAACATAAAAACTCTCCTCGTGCCCGGCGAATCCCCTTATTCATCGCATCGTAAATTCCGGAATCCTTTTCCGAAACAAAATTAACTCTTGGATCATTAATTGCCTGGATGAGATCAAGTGTCCCATCGGTGGATACACCATCGATAATGATCCACTCAAATTCAACACCTTTTTGATCAAGAACACTTTTTGCAGTAGCAGGAAAAGTTTTTTTGGCATTCCACACAGCAGTGATGACTGAAAACATAGGCTGAGATTTTGAGGCAGGCCCTTCGCATGCAGCCCTCTCCCATTCTCCCGTCATGGCGGCAGGAGCAATTTCTTCTTTACTGGATTGCTTGCTAACCTGCATGGCAGAAATTGCACTCGAAGCCACCGTCGTTCCGTTGAAGGAAAGCAAATCCTCATAAAGGGATAGATAGCGCTTAGCTTGGATTTCCAAGGCAAATTGGGATGCAATCTTTGCCCGAGCCGCCAAGCCGAGTTTAGACCTTAAATGTGGATTTTTCAGAAAAAAGGTCATCTCAGCTGCGAGAGCCGCCGAGTCCCCAACAGGAAACATCCATCCATCCACACCGTGAGTGATCATGTCAGGAATTCCGCCCACCCGGCTCGCGATACAGGGCGTTCCACTCGACATGGATTCTAGAACTGTATTAGGCAAATTATCCTCCAACGATGGGCAAATAAACGCGTCCGAAGCAGAATAAGCAGCAGACATCAATTCGTCAGAATTCAGGAGACCAAGAGCCCGAATCCAAGGAAAGTTCTTAAAAGCAGCTCCATTAACGCCGAAAGTCAAAAACCTGAGCTTACCTTGATTCAAGGAGTCCAAGAAAGCAGGGTCGAGGATGCATTTCTGTATTGCACCGACCAGCGTGTTTATTCCCTTTCGTGCATTTAGAATATTCTCCGCACCAAAAAGAAATGTTGTTGGACATTGCGGGAGTGAAAAAGTTTTTAGAGCGTCGGCTCTCCCTATGCGCTTGAAGGTATCTACTTCAATTCCATTGGGGATAACTTCTACTCTACATTCGCGAAAAGCTTGGCTTTGGCGAGCGCACTCCGCCAACCAGGCACTCGGCGAGACTATAGTCAACTTTTTTGGATCGAGATGCCTCAGTAGATTTGCGAGGTTTGCCTCGGCCAAGTGGTTGATATCCGGCTGCAATTGCGGGCACTCCGCGCAGTTCGTTCGATAGCCACCACAGCCATCTGAGTAATGGCAACCTCCCGTGAAAGGTCTCTGGTCATGCAGCGTCCAAACAATCGGCTTACCTAAATTCTGCAAAGCAGCCAAGGATTCGGGCGATACCATCCCAGCAACCCAATGAAGATGTATTACATCAGCATTAATAACCACAGGATGCCGAGACAAATCATAACCAGGAACAGGCAGCGAAAACCACTCCCCATTTTGCTTTGTTCGCTTGGAATCAACGACTTTCTGGTAGTGCAACATT
>JAPLTI010000192.1 GCA_026398285.1 Verrucomicrobiota bacterium | reverse complement strand
GCGGCCGAGTAAACGCCGCCTCCTTCGGGGAAGCAGCGGCAAATGACAATATAGTTCAGGCCCACGAGGAGCGAGAGCACGCAGACGGCTATGATGATCGGAAGCGAGGAAAAGCCGATTGCCGCAAAGGTGAGGCCCAAGACATACGCTTTGCTGGTTCCCCAGTCGCCATAGAGGAGCGCTGAGGCCCGCTGCCAGTCAAGATTGCGGGGGCGTTGAATAGAGATGTTGTCCAAAGTGGGAGGAGTTTTCAGCAGAGGGTTGGCGTTGTGGCAAATCAAATCTTGGCCTCTTCGCGCCTCTGTTGTCTTGCTTGAAGCTCGCTGCTGCCTTAGCAGGAGGTAAGTGAATATCTACGCGAGAACGATCCGCTACTTCCGCCCCTTCGCCTTGGCCACTGCGGGCGGCGTTGGACTCACTCTGGTATCCATCGGTTTCAATCTCCTCAAGCCCTGGCCCTTCAAATTCATCGTCGATGGTGTATTGGATTCCTCGGCAGGAACGGCCGAGACGCGTGTGCTTTTGAAGGAATGGTTCGGCGCCACTTCGCCATCACTCGTTGTTTTCTGGCTCTGCCTCGCGATGGTTTTGATCAGCCTTCTCGCTGGCTTGGTGAATCTCGGTTCGAATTACCTTTTCGTCCGAGTGGGGCTGCAGTCCCTGCTCAAGCTGCGCACGGATCTTTACACGGCGTTGCAAAATCTGCCGCTCAAGTTCCATGACTCCCGTCGCAGTGCGGACTCGAGCTTCCGCGTGGCCTACGACTCGCAGAGCATCCAGACGATTTACAACAAAGGTTTCGCGACCGTGCTGTCATCTATCGTCATGCTGGTGGCGACTTTTTTTGTGATGGTGCGGATGAATTGGCCGCTCACTCTGGCTTCTCTTGCGATTTTGCCGCCGGTGGTCTGGGCGATCCGCTTTTATGCGGTTCGCGTGAGGAACCAATCCACCGACATCCATGAACGCGAGAGCGATCTGCTCACCATCGCACAGGAGGGTTTGAGTCAAATCCGTATGGTTCATGCCTTCGGACGCGAGTCCTTCGAGGTCGATCAATTCCGCCGCCGTGCCTCGCGCAGCTTGGAGGCGAACATGAAGCTGAACATGACTTCCGTGGCGAGCGCCTTGGTCGTTGGAACCCTCATGGCCGCCGGCACGGCGCTCATGTATTACATCGGCTCCCTGCAGGTCATGAATCCCGCTGCGTCTTTCACTCTGGGAGACCTGCTGGTTTTTTCCTCCTATCTCCTCATGCTTTATCAACCCTTGGAGCAGCTCACCTACACGGCGTGGGCGCTTGAGGGGGCCGCAGCCGGGGCGCAGAGGTGCTTCGAGGTTCTGGATCGTCAAGACGATGTGCCTGACGCGCCGGATGCCGTGGACCTGAAAGAGGTGAGGGGACGCATCGAGTTTGCAGGTGTTGGCTTCGGCTATACGGAAGATCGGGGAGTCCTGCAGGATATCAATTTTACCATCGAACCGGGACAGACCGTTGCATTTGTCGGCGGCACAGGCACCGGGAAAAGCACCCTGCTGAGTCTCGTGCCCAGATTCTATGACCCCACGGGCGGCAAGGGCTCACACATCGGCATGGTTCTTCAGGACACACTCCTTTTTTCTACCACGATCCGCGAAAACATCGCCTATGGGAAACCTGGTGCGACGGATGCCGAGATCGAAGAGGCTGCGAGAAAAGCCCAGGCGTTGGACTTCATTCAACGCATGCCGAAGGGTTTCGACAGCCCCGTGGGAGAGCGCGGTGGTCACCTGAGCGTCGGCCAGCGTCAGCGCATTGGCATTGCCCGGGCATTTCTCAAAAATGCGCCGATTCTTTTATTGGATGAGCCGACCAGTGCCCTTGATCCCAGCACCGAGCACGCCATCATGGGAACAATCTTGGAACTCATGAAGGGCAGGACGACCCTCATCATTACCCACCGGCTTACCACCATTCACGGCCTCGGCCGCATCGTGGTGCTTCAAAATGGACGCGTGGTGGAGGATGGATCCGGTGCGGAACTTGTCGCGCGTGGTGGAGCCTATGCGGCACTCTATCGAGATACCATGGCTCAGAGCGGGTAACCCGCTGTCTTCACTTTGCCGCCTTTTTAGATTTCGCCGCCTTGGCCTTGGGCGCTGCTTCCTCTGGTGCCTCAGCCTCCACAGCGGGTGCTTCTGTCGCGGGGGCGCTCGTCGCCTCCTCCTCCGCTGGCGGTTGATCAATGTTATTGGGCGAGAGCAAGGAATCCACAAGCGCCTGATTGGACTCAGCGGATTCCGCTGCAGGCTCGGCCTCTGCTGGACTTTCTTTGTCGCCTGAGAGCAGGGAATCTATGAACGCCTGATTGGAATCAAAAGATTCTTCAGCAGGCTCCGCTGGGGCGTTCTGAATTTCTGGAATCAATGGCGCAAAGGCTGGCTTCGGCGGCGGGGCGGGACGCGCGAATGTCGCAGACTGGTCGCGCTCTGGGAGCTCGGATAGCAGTCGGTCCACAATTTCAAAAACCTCTTCTTCGACTCGCACAGGATTGCTTTCCTTCAAGACAAACATCGACCGCTTGTCCTCATCCGGAAGCTCAGTCCAGCCCTGTATACTGTAGTCCTTCGATGTTCCGGTCTGCCGTGCCTGGATCGAGGCCTTCGTTTTGGCGACACCCGAGGCATCCTTAAGAACGATCTGCAGCGAACCCGTGCGTTCGCTGAAGTTCACCGAGCGCTGAAAACCCCACGAACCGCCGCCAACGGGGGGTGAGGAGAGTGCATCTTTGATGAACGATTCCGCCAAATCGACAAAACCAAACGAGGTTATTTTCATATTCCAACTGCATCAACATCCCAATCCTCACGCGGTGTCAAGTTTGTGATGGGGGAAGCTTGAATGCGGGAATTCTTCTGGTAGCATCACAAGCTGGATGTATTTATCTTCCTCCTGCTAAGACCTGATGGCTCTTGACCGCATATTGATTGTTGATGACACCGCGATTATTCGCAAATCCCTCGAGGAGCGACTGCGGGGCAAGCGGTATGCCGTCTCCACGGCGGGGTCGATTGCGGAGGCCGAAAAGCGCCTCGCAGCCAATTCGTTTGATCTCATCTTCCTCGACATGGAATTGCCCGATGGCGACGGGCGGGTATTCATCGAGCGCGTCTCCCACAATGACAACAAACCGCTTGTCGTGATGATCACTGCCAACGGATCGATCGAATCCGTCGTGGAGTGCATGAGGCTGGGGGCTTTCGATTACCTTCCCAAGCCGTTTGCGATGACGCAAATCGACCTCATTCTCAAGAAGGCGGCCGAGTTCCAGCGCGCGGTTCGTGTCACGGATTTTCTCAATCGTGAGAGCGTCGCCCGCCGCGAGATCATTGGAGGCAGCCCCGCCATCACCCGCTTGAAAGATCTCATCCACCGCGTTGGCAGGACGAATGCGACGGTCATGATCAGTGGTGAAAATGGAACAGGTAAAGAGCTTGTTGCCAACGAGATTTTCCTCAACAGCCAGCGTGCCAATAAGCCGTTCATCAAGGTCAATTGCGCAGCCATTTCCGAGACGCTTATCGAAAGCGAATTCTTCGGCCACGAAAAAGGCTCCTTCACCGGCGCGACCGACCAGCGGGATGGCCGATTCGAATTGGCGGATGGAGGCACGATTCTGCTCGACGAGATCAGTGAGATTTCCCTCGCCCTCCAGGCCAAGCTCCTCCGCGTCCTCCAAGAGCGAGAATTCGAACGCGTCGGGGGAAATAAAACCATCAAAGTCGATGTCCGCGTCCTT
>JAPLTI010000027.1 GCA_026398285.1 Verrucomicrobiota bacterium | reverse complement strand
GGTCACGCTCAATGCCGCTTATGCCACGGCGACCGGCGATGTGCTGGGGCAGCTAAAGCCCGGCTACGTGGCCGATGTGGCGGTGTTTATTGGGGCCAAGGACCGCACCGACTATGCCTCTGTGGTCCGGGGCAATGTCGAGGATGTGGCCCTGGTGCTGCGTGGGGGCCTGCCCCTGTCCGGCGATCAGCTGGTGCTGGAAGCGCTGGGCCAAGGCGATGCCGCCAAGTGCGAAGTGCTGGATGTGTGCGGCGTCAGCAAGCGCGTCTGCGTCGAGCGCGAGACCGGCAGGAAGCTGGCCGACCTAGAGACCGCCGCCAAGCCGCCGATCTACCAGCTGTTTGCCTGCGGCGTCCCCACCAAAGAGCCCACCTGCGTGCCCTACCGCCGCGACGAGTTTACCGGCATGGCCACCGCCGCCGACCCCGATGGCGACGGCAGGAAAGGCAAAGAATCCAATGAAGTGGGTGCCTACACGCTGCCCCACCCAAAAGCAGGCAAACGCTGTAATAACCAAAACAAAACCAAGCCAAGAAGACGATGGCGTCGGCAGTGGTTTTTGATAGACGGCATGCACAAAAATGATCACTGCCGTGGGAAAAACCAACAAGCAATGACCCCAGTCCCCGCTGCTTTTGGAGATGTTCAAAAATTGCTTGAACGCCGATTCGGGAACTTCTCCATAGCCTTGGGAATAAGGGATTAAAGCAAAAAGCAAAAAAGGCACAAGCCAAGCCATAGCCAGCGCGATGAGCTGACGATCAGAAGCATGTGATCGCATTTGGGACATGTAACTATCCACAGTTGGAATCAACGGGTTGAGTGTTCAAGTGCTTTTCCACGATGTCGAAAGTAAGGAGATCTTTTACAGGATGAAGTGTCCAAGCTCCATGTTTTTGTGCATCACCGGGCGAGGGGCGGTTCGACACCAGATTTTGGACGAATCTTCCCTGCGAAGGAATTTCACGGACTCGGTAGCCTAATCGCTGTGCAGTGGTGGGTATGTCAAGCTCCAAATACCAATCTGCAAGGACAGCATCCGCTGAAACAGCCTCCCAAGCCTGCAGCGTCCAAAAGTGGCCGGTTCCTAGCATGGAAAGAGCGACTGGTTGGCCATAGGTCTCAGTCACTGTGGCAAGCCAATGTGGGTTCGTTGAGGCATCCACGCGGGCTAGGTGGTATGCGAGAACATCCGCCTTTTCTTGAGCAAGACAGCGCAACATCCGCTCAGGCAGGTCGGCAACCATCGGGAGATGGTCGTATTCTTGAAAAAGAATATGCGTAAAAGAGCGTCCCTGGAGCCACTCGGCCGTGCGCGAAAAAATCTCGCGATAGCTCTGCCGCTCCCTCTGGTGGTCGGAGGTTCTGTGCTTCGATTCGGTAAGAAGAAATTTCTGTGGATGCGCGATCTTTTGAAATGCGTCTTGGCTTCCACCGTAAGCCAACAAAAGATTTTCCCGATCAAAACCCGCCTTTGTCCAAAGACATATCGTTTTTTCGACAGACGCCGCATCGCGATGGTCGAGAAGCACAAGAAGCACTTTTTCCGGTGATCCAGTCGATGCTGCGTGTTGTGATGGAAAATCCACCTCTGGATGAGCTGTAAAGCCGATGGATTGTTTCCAATAGGTCAAGCGCTTCTGGGGCATCGGCACGGGCACAACGGCGCAATCACAGCCGAGCAAATGCACGCGTCCGCCCCAATAAAAAATCAACCCCCGCCCAAGTGGCTTGCCCGTTCGACAGTCCAGAATCTCCGAGCCTATGAGGCGAAAAAACCATACGCCGGTATCGCGGATGGCTTGCTTGAGTTGCATCAACATTTTGTAGACAGAATCGGAGCGAAGCGGAGAAAGACTGCCGTAGGCAGCCCGCAGGGCGAGATGAGCGAGTCAATTAACATATTTGACAGAATTCTGGCCATCAGCTCCGGGTATTATTCCTCACATCTTCAAACTCTTTTAGCGCCATACCGACGACTTGGTCCATGTTGTAGTATCGGTAGCTCGCCAGACGGCCGATGAAAGAAATGCCGGTGCATCCGCAGTCTTTTGGAAGATACGCGTCCGGCTTCAGTGAAGCTTGCTCGGCGAGTTGCTTGTATTTTTTATACAGTGCGGAAGAATCCGGCGCAGGGATCGGATAGTAAGGCTCCTTGCCGGGGCCAAAGTCGTCCGGGTATTCGCGAACGATTGTCGTGTTTGGGCAATCCTGCCCTGTGGCGTGCTTGATTTCGACAATCCGGGTGAATGGCTCCTCGCCGGGGTAGTTGACCTGCATGGCGGGTTGGAAATGGTTGGGGGGGACGCGAAATTCAGAATCAGAGGATAAGGTGGTAGCGAGCGTCTCGGGCGTGAAGGATTCCGCCTCAAATCGGAGCGACCGGTAAGGCAAGCGACCGAGTTGGAAGTCGAAGAATTCATCGATCGGACCTGTGAAGACCAAGTGTTGGAATTTTACATGCGGCAGGATGTCGCGGTAGGAGGTGTCCAAGCGCAGATTCACCTTGTCGCCACAGGCACGAATCATGTTTTCAAAAAGTTTCGTGTAGCCATGCTTGGGAAGGGCTTGAAAGTCGTCGCTGAGATAGCGGTCATCGCGGTTTGTGCGGAGCGGGATTCGTCCACACACGCTGGCATCCAACTCTCTCGGATGCCTCCGCCATTGCTTGAGCGTATAGCCCTTGAAAAACTTCTCATAAAGCTCCCAACCCACCTGCGAAATGATGACCTCCTCAGAGTTTGCGGGATTTTCTATCGCAACCCGCTTTTCCGCGAGCCAGGCCTCCATCTCTTCGGTCGTCGAGGCGCGGCCGATAAGTTGCTCGAAGGTATTGAGATTAATGGGAAAATTCCAATACCGACCATCGGTATGTGAGAGGATTTTGTAGTCCACCGCATGCCATTCCGTGAACTGCGAGAGGTATTCACGAATCCGTGGAGAATTCGTTCGGAAATAATGCGGCCCATAGGTGTGGATGAGCACGCCATGCGAATCATAATGATCATAAGCATTCCCGCCAATGTGGTTGCGCTTGTCCACCACCAGACAACGCTTGCCCAATTGAGTGGTCAACCGCTCGGCCATAGTCAGCCCGGAAAATCCGGCGCCTATAATGAGGAAGTCGAACATTTTTTAGACAGAATTAACGAAATTTACGGAATTAAGGAAAAGCCGTAGCGCGCGACGGGTAACTGGTATCTGTAGCGGCTGTCTGTGACCGCCGAGGCGAGTTAAGGACGGAGAAAACTGAAAACCAGAGACTTGAAAGCCGAAAGCCACTTTTTGCATTTTTTTTCCCAAGGTCCAAAGCCACTGGGGGTTTTATTTTTCATCACCTTTTATTCCTCCTTGCTCTCGGCGTTCTCTATGGTCAATCCTTGCAAGATCGATCTCAATAGCAGAACTTTGCGAACAATTTTTAACATATTAAAAACAAGCAGTATAAGCGATAGATAGCATTTTTACTCAATGATTGAGTAAAAATGCTTTTCAAAAGAAAAACTTTTGGCGTGGATAGTTTTATAGCCGCAGCTTAGATCACCGGATTTTGATAACCCATTTGTCGTCAACATGCGAAATCGTAAGTTTATGCTCACTGGCAAATCGCTCCACGGCATTTTGAACGCCCAACCACAACCAATCATCTCCAAAGAGGATCGAACCCTTTTTCACAACCTGCGAGTAATCCAAAAGATCTTGATAAACATCATCCTCTTCATGACTCGCATCGATATAAATGGCATCGGCTTGGATGCCTTGCCTCATGAGCCACAAGGCCGCCGAAGAAGAATGAAGCGGAAATGGAACAATGATCTCCTGCGCATTCGCATGGCAAACATTAGCCAGAAAGGTATAATAAACTTGAGGAAATCCGTGCTGGCAGTTTAATGATTGGAAACGAGTTGGATCACTTTGATCCTCCCAGAACTCAATCGCTCCGAGCCAAGTGTCAATACATAAAATTGTTGCGCCGGGCTGAGCCTTCAAAATTTTTGCCATCGTGAGTGCGGAACCGCCTTTCCATGTGCCCACTTCAATCACAAAGCGGGGTTTGAATTCGGCGAAAATTTTTGCAAACGCTGGTGAGTCGCTGCCCCATCCGGAGGGATCACTCGGAAATTTCGCGGTATCAAATCCCGAGTAGATGTTTTTGCCATGTATGTTCTGCATTAGCCACGCGTGATCAACTGGCTGGTTCTGAGCGGATGCAGCGCGCCTGAGGCCACTTTTCCGTTTGCGCACAACATAACCCAAGTCCGCAGCAATTTTTTGAAGTATACTTTTTATCATTTGCTTGAATATTTGAGGTAAGAGTGTGGCTTGGGCTGGGTTTATTAAAGCTGGGCGGGATCGAATGGCCTCGCCGGCCACCGGTGGGTGGGTTTTATAACTTGGACATTCGGCTGTTGGCTTAAGTTGTCGGTGGAATAAACAAAGGCAGCCAGACGATGGCGCATCAATTTTCCTTTTAGGTTGGCGCGAAGGACTGATAAAATCCAAATTGAATCTCCAACGACCCGCCAAGTTGGGTCGAACACCAACCCCCTAGCTACCACGCAGCGCCGGAAAAATGTGCCGGCGCTGAACATAGATAGTGTGCCGCCAGTTAGTGTGTGCCACCTGCTTGGCATCACGGCGGTCCGGTCGCAGATGTAATTTCCTCTATGATCTGTGACCACGATATTGCCGAAGGCGATATCGATGGTAGGGTTCTTTGTAAACCAAGAGGCAACAGATTTCAATGCGCCTTCCAGATACTGCTCGTCACAATTCAGGTAGGCGCACATATCTCCACTTGTTCGCGCGAAGCCTTTATTGAGAGCGTCATACATGCCAAGATCTTTCTCGCTGTAAATCGATAGGGAATAAGGTTTAAAAACTTCTGGTTTTGAGTTGTTTGCAATGTCATCCGCAACACCGTCAGTCGCCTCGAATATTTTCTCTCCATTCCTGTAAAACGCGGCTCCCTGCGCTCGGGCAAATTCCTCGATGCCAGATGTTCCCGCATCCTGAACGATGTGTTCTACAGAAATACCTTGAAACTCCTCGCTAACGCTTCTAAAGCTCGATTTTGTTTGCTGTGGAGGCTGTGCCTTGGCGGGGATGGCATTGGTTATTTGATCCCGAACGCTCGCAATGCAGAGTTTCAACCAATCCAATTGGTTGAAACTCGGGGTAACGATGGAAAAGCGCATAGTTCGTTATTCAAATGGTCTGAAGGACATCCACTATTTTGGATGTAAAAACATTCGCTTGATAATGATCTAAAAAGAACCGGCGCAGTTTTTGGAAGTTTTGGAATTCCATAGAGTTCAAGATCGCATCAGCCAAACCATTCGGATCGCCGATTCGTGCAGCGAAGCGCAAACTTTCTGGAAACAGCGACATCAGGTTGGAATGCTCGGAAATAACCGCAGGCAAAGCGTAAGCCGCCGCTTCTATCACCGTTAGACCAAAACTTTCCCAATGGCTTGGGTTAAGGAGGCAGTCATGGGTGCGAAAAGCTCGGTCTTTCTCCTTGGCTGCCAAGAAGCCGACAGGGGTCACCGAGCAAGTTCCATCAGGATGTTGGAGATCGTTGGCGGCAATGCGATCGTAGAAACGCCGCTCCTCGCGGGCATCGATAAAATTCCCAGCCACAGTGAGTTCGAGGCGTCGTTGTCCGAGCTCGCATGCGCGTTTCTTCGCCAATGCGAAGGCCTCGAGAGCGTCAAATAACCCTTTTGACTCTGTGCAATGTGCCAAAAAAAGGCAGCGCTGCGTGAGGCTTTTCCGGCGCTCTGGCCTTTCGATCTCTAGTGTAGTGGCGAAATCGGAACAGGGATCCTGCGTGCCGTTCGACACCACGACGATGCGTCGAGAATCCAGAGATTCGGCATCCTTTCGGTTATTTTCCGTAGTGACAATCGAAAGCACGGCACCACGCAAAAAAATTTGGGTCCATTTTCGCCAGAAGTCGCTCCCGGTCTGAGTCCATTCGCCAAGTCCGCAAGCATGCCAATGGAGAATCAGCTTGGGAAAGAAAGGGCGGCAAAGCGCCATAACAAGCCAGTCCCGGAGAATCGCGGATTTTTTTACTGGTGCCGGCACATAGTAAAACGGCATGGTCCCATGTTTCAATCGAATGCTTAGAGCCTCACAGACGCACCTTAGCAAACGGAAGAATTTTCCCGGCCGAAATGATCCGATATCTGCCATGTCATCGGATAATCTCGCTTCCACATGATGAACTTCAAAATGCCCATCCGATCGCAGCCCATCTAACATAAGTTGCACCATCACGCTCTGCCCGTGATGTGGGGGCGGGGTGTGTGCGAAGACGAGGATTTTAAAAGGCAAATCGACTTGTGCGTTGGATCTCAAGGCTGGACTGAGAGTTTCACATTAAAATTTGTGGCTAAAGTATTCATTCGCTAGCTTTAGCAGGCTGAATAAAAAACATTGGAAGCATGAATTCACGAATGAGCATGAATAAAACCGGCAATAGGAATCAACAAAGATAATGTTGCAAAAAAGAGACAGAATCAGATCGAATTCAAGATTTCGCGTAAGCAACCCCGCTGTTTTAACCAAGATCCTGCTTGAAAATCTTGCCTAAGAGCAGGGCACTGATCATGGAAATTCTTGAGCTTTTGTGCCATACTTGTTGGTGAGGCGTTGACATTGCAATATGATGCATGAGAACCAAAAGCAACGCGGGCCCAGTCGAGGTCGCTGAGAAGCATGGGGCATCCGCAAGCCGCAGCTTCCAAGGCAGATTGGCTCACGGTTTCCATCGTGCTCAGAAGAACAAAACCGCGAGATTGTGCCAGCATATTTGCTAAGGCATCTCGACCATCAACATGCGGAATATGCTTCACAATTCCATGGCTTTGCTGCACTACCCGGTGAAATTCTTCACTATAATCATCATTAGCTCCATAGGTTTTGCCAACAATCCATAACGGCACTTTTCCGATACTCGCAGCTTGCGCCACTTCCAAAACGCGCTTGCGCTGCGTGACCGTTGCAGTGCAGATAAGATGGTTAGCTCTTTGACCGCGAGGAGCATTTAAAAATGCATCATCAACTCCATAAGGAAGAACGCAAATTTTGTCTAGTGATACATTAAACATGTGATTAACAACACGAGCGTCATGTGGAGATGGAACAAAATGCATATCTGCAGTATTAAAAGCCCGCCAGCCATAGGCTTCTGTCATCATGCTCGGGGCATATTTCTCCAAGAATGATTTAAAGAACTTCTGAATTCGGCGCTTCCAGAGTGGTCTACTCACCAGTCCTCCTAAAACTTGTTCAACGACAACCTTCATACCTTTTTTCTTTGCGTAGTTCACAATATCATTCGAGGTCCTGCAGAAGCAAAAAAAGACATCCCCAGTTTGATCTTTGTCCCACCAACGGAGGGGTTCCACTTCAAATCCTAACTCGCTGAGAACATCCGAGGTCCGCTGGTAAATATTAGTGACGCCACCATGCGCTAGATTAAATGGTAAAGCTGAATAGGTAAGTATCTTCACAATAGATTTAATTAAATGCTAAAAACATTGTTTTTAAAAGCTTCAGGAGAAAAATGTTTTCTCCACGCAGAATAGTATTTTGCCAAGTAGTCTGAACTTCGAATACTATCAAGCTGGTGCAGTGCTTGCCGTAACTCGTTGCGGCTCGTAGTGCATACGGGTAAATTCTCTTTGATAAAGTATCTCGGTATCGATGCGTAATTCGGTCCATAGACCAATATGGGAGAGGCGGATGTAAAATATTCCAAAATTTTGCAAGAGAATGAAGTAGTAACTAAAGCCCGCTCGCTTTCAGAGAAACTATAAGGTAAAAAGCAGGCGGAAGCCTGGGACATGCGCAGGATTCTTTCCTGAGTTGGAAGATTTTTATGAAAAACAAGATGTTTTTTATCAGGCAAGAGCGAAAAAAGTGATTCTGGAGGGCAATAACTCAGAACCTCTAATATCCAAGGGGGCATGCCATTTGAATTGGCATTAAACTCGCAGATTTCTTCATATAGGTCTTTGAGTGCGCTGAGGTAGAGATAATTAAGTCCTCCTATGAATACAATATTTCTCGTGGATTTATTGCCGCTCGGAAGGATTACGGGCGCTACTGGGGCGTTCTGGCTTGGAAGTGGCAACCATTGCGCTTTGCATTGAAATTCACTTTTTAAATAATCCACAAAGCCTTCTGAAATAGCAAAGACAGCGGCGCTATTTTTCAAAACAAGAGCAAGCGTTGGTTTAATCCAGAAACGAACCCACTTTGGTTGATGGTGTTTTGCAGAGGCTTCGATTTCATCAACTAAATAGATATGGGTAGAAATGCCTAATTTTTGTAGAAGCAATATGTGAAGAAGAAACCAACAATCAGCTCCGCATAAAATGAACCAGTCTCTCTCTTTAGAAGGGATATTCTTTGAATAAATAATCCAAAGTGCAAAAATCAATACCGCTATTGCCATTTCCTCCTTCTAATAAAGGAGGTGCATCAGTGTAGAAGACCATCGAGTTAGGGCTCATAAAGGTTCAGCGTTTTTGTGCAAAAAGGTAAATCGAAGATCCCCAATACTGAACCCTCCTTCTTGATGCCATCCAAACAAGTTGGGTCAAGATAATCTGCGCCAATCGCATGAGAGGTGTTTTCCAAGCAGCACCATTGTAGATTCCCGGAATGGCATCATCGCAAAAGCGAACATCTTGGAAGCCTTCCAGCTTGAATAAAATACTCAAACAGGTCGTTGTATAAGCCCAGACATGAGTGACATCATTATAGAGATTTAAGCCAACTAAAGGGCTGTCTGCATTGGGTCCCCTTAGCACCAACCAACCTCCCGGAGAAAGTCGACTATGGGCTATTTTTAAAAAACGAAGAAAATTCTCCCTTTCAATATGCTCGTAGAAGTCTAGTGCAATAATTGTCTGTAGGCTCTCTTCGGTGAAACGCTCAGTAAGGTCTGAAAGCGAGTCTGCATGGCGAATGGCAGGAGTAACATGCTGTGCAAAAAATGCTTCCTTTTCAGAAAAATCACTACCCTCCCTGTTTGTAAAACCCTGCTTGCGAAGCCAAAATTGAAGGATCCCAGGTCCAGTTGCCGCCTCATAGATGCAGGCACTTTTGTCGCTCGGCAAAACGGGGCTAATAATCCTGTTAAAAACAACCTCATTTTCACAAGATAATCGTTCGACATCACTTGGCTCTTTAATTTTACGCGCTTCGGACTGTCGAGTGTAAAAGGAATTGGCTGTCATTTTCTGGATTGAATAGAGACTCGTCGAGCAAATCAATTTTATGTCTAAGTTGCGGTCGAATTTTTAAAAAGATGCTGTATACGGATAAACTCCATAAGGGTAACGCGATAATTAAAACAAACGCCAGCTATGAGTGGTGCGAGCGTTAGCCCAAATAAGCCCAAGTGCGGAGCGAGCAATAGAGATAGACAAACCGCTAGCAATCCCGTAAATAAAGTCGAGATTAGAAACGGATTATGGCCCGTTGCAAGAATGATTTGTGCCGCTAGGCTCAGGATGCCGAGTATAATAAAATCTAGCGTTAGCACAGCAAGAGCTGGGTCTTGAAGGTAGGATTCTTTGTGTAACAGAACTTTCGCCGCCATGGGGCTTAAGAAATAAAATAATAGTCCTGAAACAATAAAAGCTAATGATCCTAAGCGTATGACTTGATATATTTTTGAAAATGCACTTTTAAAATCTCGAGCACCAACGAGGCGGGTTAGGAAGGGCAGTTGCGGGAGGCAAATTTGCATGATGACCAAATTAAGTGCACCGGCAATTTTTTGTGCGACATAATAGGGCGTCACACTCTCTGGACCAATAATCATTCCAGAAATCGTCGGCTGGATTGTATAAATCAGCGAGGCAAATACGAGGACTCCACCAATGGGCAGTGCGCTTTTTGAGAGGAGGTGCACTTGTTTCCAACACCCGCCATTTCTGCTGATCCAACTTGCATTCACGGAATCCAATGAGCGCAGTACTTTCGGAACAAGATACCTAACTGCAATCCACTGCACAAACGCTGTTGCAAGAAATGCACAGCCCATTCCAATAAGACCTAAGTCCATACTGGCGGCAGCAACGGCCAGGCCGCCAGAAAGAAGGATCAGAGATCCGGCGAGGGCCTTCGTTTTAAAAGTTAAGCCGAGCCCATTGACAAGCGCGGCATGTCCTAGGCTGAGAATCTGTAGTGTCGCTGAAAGAACCAATGCATACCAGCAAAGCCGAGCCTCCCAATCTTGGGGAGGCAATAAGCGACCGAAGTTTTGAATAAACTCAAAACTTAGTGAACCGATCACTAAAACAACGAGTGCCGTTACGCGATACATTCGCATCATGATGTGGAACAAGCACGATACTCCGCCAAGGCCTGCCGGAAGACTTAAAAAACCACGCGATAGGCCTGTGTCATCATCAACACCAAGCGTGAATGCTGCTTGTCGTGAAATAGCAAACCCAAATCCCATATCCAAAAGGGCAAGCATCGCTATCAATCCCTGAAAGGCAAACCACACTCCCGCACGATCAGGGCCTAAATAGTGGATCGAAATTGGCACTAACAAAATAGCTACCAGCATACTACTCCCCTGCTGGAAAAGCCCCGCAACAGCACCAGCCCGAGCGGGGTGCCTTTCCGCTTGTGATTTTAAAAGTTGAAACACGGGCTACGAGGCCGATTTCTGTTGTTCAAATTCAGAAGATGAAAGTGCAGCAATATTTGCTAGCGTGGCGCTAAAAACAAGCACAACAGTGTTATAAATTCCACCCCCTCCGAGAATATAGACAGGAATCAAGGAGACAGAAAAAAGACAACACGCAAAGACGATATCATAGGTGATATTTATAGAATCTTTCGCCAGCTTAAGGATTTTTACGATTGAGACGATAAAACCAACGAATACGAATGCATACAAGACGGTTCCAAGCAAACCAACTGTTATTAATAAGTCGGTTGCAATATTGTGAGTTGCCCCGCGTCGCAGCGCAACATCCATAGCTCCAAAATACCCTTGCAATTTAATCACTATCAAATCTCGCTCTGTAAAAGCATGAACGCCGCGGCCTATCAAAAACTTTCTGCTGTTAGATTTCCATTCATCAAAGGCCTAATAGCCAGACAATAACCAAAAATGCCGTGATGGCCATTGTCGCTCGCCCCATACTTAAGAGACTTCCGAAGATTCCAAGGAAAAGTAATAAAAACCATAAAAGTTTTTGAGTGCCCTTATTCACGCTTTTATTTCCGGAAGTAAGCATGGCGATACCGAAAAGAGCAACCAGCGGTGATAATCCACGCAGGGCAAATACATTATCTGTAAGATTTAAGACAGGAATGTAAAGCACAGATGCCGAAATCATTTCTCCAGTTACTAGATCTCTTTCTCCAGCACCTAGAAAAAATGACGAGTAGGCGCGCAGAATAATATTGAAAGTGATCCCAAAGAGAAAAATTAACCCAATCCAAGTATGGGGGGTTTTGATTGCGGGTATAAATCGGATGAAGCGAGTGGTCGTCCAGATAATCGCGAAGGGTGACCAAAATGAAAAATACTGCTTTGCAAGGTTTCCTAATGCGACCACAATCTCCGGTGATGGGTAGTAGTAAGTTACATATGCATGAACTAAAAGGTAAAGTGTGAATATAAGGAATGTCCTGTCGAACAACACAAATGCTTTAGAAACTATTTTTTCACTGGGTGCGGGTGTAGTTTTTTTCCAAAAGTTCGAAAGAATAAATCCCCCTGCGAGCAAAATAGCAAGATGCTCGGCATCCAATGCAGGCCCCATCGGTTGAATTCGAACCCCAAAGCTTGCGATGGCCAACGAGATAAAAATCCAATATTTATTGATAACCAGTGCATAGAAAGCACCGATAACTAATGCGAAGCAAATCCCTAAATTAAAATAATTTCCCTCAGCAAGCTTGGCTCCAAGATAGAGCGATACAATGAGCGATATGACTATAACAAGCCAAGTTAGTATTTTTATACTTGAATTATTCATGAAAATTGTTCGCTAAAAATTCTGAACTAAAAGATAAAATTACTATGTTTGATTATTTTCATTAAACACCTTTCGTGCAGCTGCCTCATATTCCGGAGTTGAGCCTTTGAGTGAATGAATCCAAGCAGCTTGGGGGCATTTATCGCGAAGTTTTTCTGGCGGATAGCGAACAGTAAAGGGTTCGATGCAAAACATCTCAGAATGAATTGCTTTCATCTGGTGGAAGTAGGCCAGAGGCGTTAGAAACAAATCGTCAGAGACGCAGAGGTGAAGAATAAGCCCTTCTTCGCGGTCCAAGTTGGAGTCGCAAATAACTTGAATGAGCCGTGGAGAAAAAGCCAATGAACCACCTTCTATCAACTTGCCCGGGGACCGCACGGCACTATAACTGGACAAAGCATAAAATCTTTTCAAATGCGCTCAAAAATTCTCGGCCTGTTTGATGCAGCTTTTGGTTTTCAGCAGGTAATACAAGAAAAGGGAGTTCCACTTGAAATAGCGGGAGTGGATTTCGCGTGCTTGAGACGCTTTGTTGGGATGCGAATAAACCCAAGGGAGGACATAAAAAACTTTGATGCCGCGCGCGTCTGCGGTCTTCTTTAATTTTTCTAGAAATTTCCGCCCGCTGGTGGATAGAGGCATTTCTGCTGGTTCCTGATCGGTGTTCGAATTTTGATCAAAGGGTCGCCTGTCCTGGGTGACTTGGAGGCCTCCGGGTTGTGCGTCTTTTAAATTGTATCTGTAGAGTGGCATGCGAAAGAGAAGCTTGCCAGCCATAGTGACAAGATTGCGGCCTCCGGGTTGTAGCGAAAAGATATCGGCCGCCTGCTCATGGAGCGGGCGCTTGTTGTCCCAATCCACCATTTGCGGTAGGCCGAAGGCGTAGGCTAACTGAGTGCCCATGGCTGTCGTGGTCCCTGCATCATCCGTGAGAAGTCCTGGCTCCACGCTGGCAATGAGCGTATCACCTCGCTTAAGAGTGGCAAGCCCAAAACCAGCGCAGGCATCAGCGCCGGCTCCTGCCCCGAGACCGAGGTTGGCTACTGGGAGAGCGTGATTTTTCTCGATCCAAGCGGCGTCAATCCCAAATGTGGTGCTTGACCCTCCCACGACACCTATGACATAGCCGTGCTTTGCGCGCATTTTTTCACACCAC
>JAPLTI010000168.1 GCA_026398285.1 Verrucomicrobiota bacterium | reverse complement strand
CACGCGCATCCTCACTCTCTCGGACACCGGAGTCGCCCACGGGCGGGTTACCGCTCCGCTGCGCCTCGCCGAGGGCGCGGTTCACCACCAACTCAATCGAGTCGGAAAACGGATGCGCTGCAGCTTGGTCTGCCAGACCGGCGAAGCCCGCGATGTGCACCAGATCGCCTGCCTGATCGGCTTCGGCGCGGCGGCGGTGAATCCCTATCTGGCCTTTGAGACGATCCGCGAGCTCCTCGAGCGCGACGGCACCAACGGCGACTTCGCCAAATCTGTCATCAACTACCGCAAAGCCATCGAAGCCGGCATCCTCAAGATCATGTCCAAAATGGGCATCTCGGTGGTCAACAGCTACCGTGGCGCGCAGATCTTCGAAGCCATCGGCATTTCCTCCAAACTCATCGAGGAATGCTTCAAGGGCACGGCCTCCCAGATTGAAGGCATCGGCTTCAAGGAAATCGCCATCGAGTCCCTGACCCGCCACGCCATGGCCTATTCAGAAGCCGTGCCGATCGAACCCGGCAAACTCAGCGACCCCGGTTACTACCGCTTCCGTCGCGGCGGCGAGATGCACGCCGTGACTCCGCCCGTCCTCCAAAGCTTCCACGCGTATGTAGGCATCAAAGGAGCCGACAAAGCCGGCAAGGCGGAGGATTACAAAAAATATGTCGACTCGGTGCTGGCCAACACGCCCGTCGCACTCCGCAATCTTCTCGAAATCCTGCCCACCACCGAAGGCCCTATCTCGATCGAAGAGGTGGAGCCCATTGAAGACATCCGCAAACGCTTTACTACAGCCGGCATGTCTCTCGGAGCCTTGAGCCCCGAAGCCCATGAGTGCTTGGCCATCGCCATGAACCGCATCGGCGGCAAGTCGAACAGCGGCGAAGGCGGCGAAGACCCCGCCCGTTTCAAACGCCGTGACAATGGTGACTGGGCGAACAGCGCCATCAAGCAGATCGCATCCGGCCGCTTCGGCGTGTCGGCGGCCTATCTGGCCAGCGCCAAGGAAATCGAAATCAAGATGGCCCAAGGTGCGAAACCGGGCGAAGGCGGCCAGCTGCCCGGCCACAAGGTCAGCGCCTACATCGCCAAGCTGCGCCACTCGGTGGAGGGCGTGACCCTCATTTCGCCACCGCCGCACCATGATATCTACTCGATCGAAGATCTGGCCCAGCTCATCTACGATCTGAAGCAGGTGAACCCCCGCGCCCGCATTTGCGTGAAGCTCGTCTCTACCGCAGGCGTCGGCACCATCGCCGCAGGCGTGGCCAAGGCCCATGCGGATATCATTCTCGTCAGTGGACATGAAGGCGGCACAGGAGCCTCCCCGCTCAGCTCGATCAAGCATGCCGGTGGACCTTGGGAACTCGGCGTCGCCGAAGCCCACCAAGTCCTCATGCTCAATGGACTCCGCAACCGCGTCACCCTCCGCACCGACGGTGGCATGCGCAGCGGCGAAGACATTGTTTACGCCGCGCTGCTTGGAGCCGAGGAGTTCAACTTCGGCACCGCCGCCCTCATCGCGATGGGCTGCGTGTATGTGCGCCAGTGCCATCTCAACACCTGCCCGGTCGGCGTCGCCACGATCGACGACCGTCTCCGCGCCAAATTCAAAGGCCGCCCGGAAAATGTCGTCGCCTTCTTCAACGGCGTCGCCACCGAGGTCCGCGAAATGATGGCCCGTCTCGGCTTCCGCACCATTGATGAAATGGTCGGCCGCGTGGAATGCCTCCGCCAAAAGGAAATTCCAAACCACCCGAAAGCCAACACCCTCGACCTCTCACGCCTGCTCGTGAATGTCGCCGCCGATGATCCCTCCGCCGTGCGCCACGCCACTCGCTCACGCAACGATGGCCCCGAGGACTCGACGCTCGACGAGACCGTTCTTCAGGACGCGAAGGATGCCATCACCGATGGCCGTCCCATTTCCCTCTCCTACGAGGTCGAAAACACCAGCCGCTCGGTGGGAACCCAGGTCTCCGGCGAGATCGGCTACCAGTGGGGCGAGGAAGGCATTGCCAATGGCACCGTCGAACTCAAGCTCAGGGGCAGCGCGGGACAAAGCTTCGGCGCGTTCCTCTCGCCCGGAGTGCGACTCCTCCTCACCGGTGAAGCCAATGACTATGTCGGCAAAACCATGAGCGGTGGCGAAATCGTCATCAAACCCGAGCCCGGCTCGCTCTTCATCCCGCACGAGGCCATGATCATCGGCAACACTGTGATGTATGGCGCCAGCGGTGGACGCCTCTTCGCAAACGGCCGCGCCGGCGAGCGCTTCTGCGTCCGCAACTCCGGCGGCACAGCCGTCGTTGAAGGCATCGGCGACCACGGTTGCGAATACATGACCAATGGAACCGTCGTCGTCCTTGGCCGCACCGGCAAAAACTTCGGTGCCGGCATGACCGGTGGCGTCGCCTACATCCTCGACCTCGAGAACCGCTTCGAGCGCCTCTACAACAACCAGCTCATCTCGATCTCGCGTCTGGCCGCCGACTCGGACATCGCCGCGCTCAAGGCCCTCATCCAAGAGCACCACGACCTCACCGGCAGCCCCCGCGCCGCCGAAATCCTCGGAGCCTGGGACAAATTCCAGCCCCTCTTCTGGAAGGTCAGCCCGAATGTCCCGACCGCCAAGCCCGTCCCCGAGCCATCCAAAGAGCCCGAGGCGACCGGCAAGGTCATCAGCGAAGACGTTATCGCCTCGCGCTAATCCCAAAACCCGAGCAGCATCGAAATCCTTCACCGGAATGGGTCATCCTCTGGCATGGCCCATTCTCCGGCGCAGAGGTGGTAAAAGCGAGACGCGCGCGCCTCACCACCATAACCCAAACGGGAAGAGCGGCAGCTATCAGGCCTCGATCTTTTCGATGACGACCAACTCGCCGCCGAAGGGGGTCTTACCCCAGAGCGGGGTTACGCCGATTCCGAGGCCGCGATTTTTGAAAAAGGAAACCAACTCCCGGCGGTGGGGAAAATTGACTTCTCCCCCGCTGATCCAGCCGCTGGCACGGGTCCACCACTCCTCAAGAAGGGTTACCAGATACCGCCAACCAGCGTCTTTGAATGTCGTGCGAAGGAGGATGAGAGAACCTGCTTCAGCTGCTTTGGCCAAGCGCTCGAGCATGAGCTTCTGATCCGGTGGCGAGAGATAATGAAGCACATCGAACATGCATACCGTCGCACCTTCGGGAATCTGCACCGACAGCGCGTCGCGCACCTCGAAGCCGACTTCCTCAAAACCAAAATGCCGCATGGCCTCCTTGCCCCGATTCACCTTCCAAGCACTGGTGTCAAAGCCCCGGTAGCGCTCGGTGAGACCTGCCCCGCGCATGGAAATGCCGAGGAGACCCAGTCCACATCCGATGTCCCATACGGGCTGGCGACGGATGCTGATAAATTTCCACGCCGTCTTGAAAACAGGATCCGTGCCGACTTTTCCAGCCACATAGCCTCGAAGCCATCTGGAGCGGCCATAAGCGCGGGCTATCTGAAATGCGGAAAAGGAATCTGCCATGTGTTCGATTAGTCTAGAATTTAATACCTCGGCGACCATGCCCGAGGCAACGCAATCCACTCCACCGCGCGGCATGGTCTTGATCTCCGACTGGGCACCAAAGAAGCATCCACAACAAGCCGAGCCTCCAAAGCAGGTGTGAGGTTGTTCTGGTGAAAGAACGGTGTCTTGGTCAATCATACGCTGGATGGCACTCAATAGGCTCGCTTCCATTGAGAATTCGGCGACTGCGCCGGCGTCCCGGTTCGAGAGCAGGCCCCTGCGCGATTCTGCGCGACTCCACGCCGCCTACGCTCTGTATCTGGCTGGAGCGAGTTGGTTGGCAGCTTCCGTTCTTTTCAGACTCCCATCCGGCAATGACGGAACATCCCACCTCCGGGCGAGAGAGGCTATCAGCCGCCACTGCGCGAGATACCTCGATCGCTTGGCGCGCATGGGTTGCATCCGCTGCGAATATGTGGGATTTGAAGACTCCGCCAACTGGCGTGGCTCTCTGCTTTGCGCGAACCATCCCTCGATTTTTGACGCGCTCCTGCTTTTCCAGAAATTTCCCCACGCGGCTTGTGTGGTCGGAACAAATCCATGGCGACATCCTCTTTTTTCCATCCCCGCCAGGCAGGCCGCATACATACCCAGTCTTCCTGCGCTGCGCATGGTCAAGGAGACACGGCGAGTTGTGGCGCAAGGAGGCAACATGATTGTTTTCCCCGAAGGCACCCGAACACGCGAGGGTGCGCTTGGGCCGTTCCTCGATGGATTTGCGCTCGCTGCCATCAAAGGCGGCGCCGCTGTGCGAACCATCTTTATCGAGTGCACGAGCCGTTTTTTAGGAAAAGCGATCTCGTTCAAAAGCCCGCTCGAAATGCCAATCCACTTTCGCCTTTCGACCGGCCAGGTTTTTCATCCCGCCCCACATGCCAATGCGCGCGATTTCAGCCAGACGCTGGAGGAATATTTTCGCCAACGCCTGATCCGTGAGGGAGAGGCGATCCGGCGATGTTCCGATCCCGTGGAATGAAAAAGTCGAGATATCTCACAGCCTGCGCGGGCTGGATGCTTGTGCTACCGGGAGTGATTCGAAACTGCGGCTGGTTCGGCGCGGTCGAAAAATCCTTCCCTACCCGGGAGAGGGAACTCCTGCTTACGATTGATGACGGCCCTGATCCCCGGCAGACCCCGCAAATCTTGGATACTTTGGCAAAAGCACGAGTGCGGGCGGTATTTTTTGTCATTGGAAAAAAAGTGGAGGACCATCCGGCACTTTGTCGTCGCATGGTGGAAGAAGGACACTCCGTGCAGAACCATACCTACTCGCATTCCTCGGCGACCTTCTGGTCCGCCGGGCCTCGCCGCGCGGCGGAGGAAATCACGCGTTGCTCGGCAGCTATTCAAAAAGCGACGGGGCGAATGCCTGTTCATTTTCGAGCCCCGGTCGGCATGGCCAACCCCTTTGTGCATCTTACGGCGGAGTCGTGCGCGCTCAAGATCATAGGCTGGTCCGCCACAGGGCATGATGGCATCGCCCACGACCCCGCCCGCGTTGTGCGGCGCATCCGCCGGAGCACAACGCCCGGCGGCATCATCCTGCTTCACGAAAGCCACCTTCGCGGCATGCGCGAGGGAGAGCGGGCTTGCACACTTTCTGAGCTTCTGAATACGCTGAAAGCAGATGGTTATATATTCACAGACAGGCTGGATGCACGGTCAGCTTGAGACTCACACGCTCTGCCACTCCACCCCTGCCTGAACCCATGGACAAAGAAACCTCCGTTGACATTCTCCGCTCCATGCTGGCTGAAAATGTGATGCTTAAAATCGATGTCGCTACCATCTCCGAGGACACGCCGTTATTTGGCGCAGAAGGTCTAGGTCTCGACTCGCTGGACGCCTTGCAAATCATCATCGCCGTCGAAAAAAAATACGGCATCTCGATCGGCGACGCCACGACGGCACGGGATGCCCTCCAGAGTCTCGGCGTGCTCCGGGACTGGATCAACGGGCGCCTCACCACAGCGTAAAAAGACACAAACTTGCGCTGCGGTAGACGGCAACCCCACCTATGCGACTCCGACATATTTTGATTTTTGCGGGTGTGCTGGCGCTTTTGGCTGCGGCTTTGCGCCAAAGGCGTGGCAGGGATTACCGCGAGGCAAAGTTTTACAAGGCGCTCTACCGTCCGCATGCCTTTGAATTGGCGATTTCAGCGCGGCGGCTCGTCGGAAAGGCGCTCAGCATGTGGATCGCTCGCCTCATTGGCACCGGCTATGCGCTTGCGCACCCCAAGGTGCTTCGTGAAATCCGCGCGAACATCGCACTGCTGGATCCCCTCAAGGCGACTTGGAAAAATGCGGCACGAGTCTGCATTCACCAGGCGTTGAACTTCCGTGAATATGCGGAACTGGGCGTCAGCAACACCGGAGTGGTGCTCGACATGCTGGGATCAAAACAAGGCATTGAACATATCGAGGACGCACGGAGCGACGGAAAGGGCTGCCTTTTCGTGACAGGACACTTTGGATTTTTCGAACTCGGCGGGCTTGTGATGTCCCAGTTGGGATATCCGATGACCACGCTCACGCTGCCCGAGCCTACGACCGAGCTGACCCGCTGGCGGGCAGACTTCCGCAAACGCTGGGGTGTTGAAACGGTGGTGGTCGGGAACGATGCCTTCTCCGCTGTGGAAATAACGCGCAAGCTGCGAAACGGAGCGATGATCGCCCTGCTCAGCGATCGCCCCTTCGACGCCAACATTGTCGAGGTCGATCTCCCACATGGCCGCATTCCCTTCTCCACCGCTCCGGTCCTGCTTTCGCTCCTCTCCGGCGCGCCGATCGTCGCCGCTGGCATCTGGCGCGAACCGAACGGCCAATTTGCCACAGAAGCCGCGCCGCCGTTGCGCCCGGTATGGTTGCCCGAGGGGCGCGAAGCCACACTGAAGCACTTCACCACGCGGTTGGCCAAGGAGGGGCTTGTGCCTCTTTTCGCCCGCGCGCCCGAACAATGGCACCACTACTCCCGTCTCGAAAAATGAACAAACCGCTCACTCCCCACGGCCCGGGATTCCGTTTTTTAGATACCTTCGAATGCGTTGAAGGCAACGGCATCGGGATATGGCATCTGAATCCGGAGTTGTGGTTTTTTAAAGACCACTTCCCTAGCAACCCCATCGCGCCAGCTGCGCTGCTTATGGAATTCGCCGCACAGACCGCTGGAGCTCTGTGGATGAAAGACAGCGCCAAACCCGACGCCGCTTTGTTCGTTGCTTCGGTGGACGCCATGCGAATCCAGAGCGCGGCCCTGCCAAATGAGACCTTGAAGGCCAATGTCACACTCGTCAGGGAGCTTGGGCCACTCGCGCAGTTCGAATTTGAAATCACCTCGGCATCCCGCGCCATCGCACGAGGGCGGGTCACGCTGAGTCAACAACTGGCCTGACGCTTGAACTGCTGAGTGTGCCCGGGTAGGCACATCAATTTGTTTGAGAGGCGCCATCCTTGATGGAAATTTGGGTCAGACGAGACGGGGCTCGGCCTGTTCTTCTCGGTTCAGTTCACCACGCAATTCGGACTCTTCGGGCTGCTCACCTTTGCGATCCCGAATTTTCTGGGCCTTCTCATCTTCGGCTTGGTCACGCACCACTTGGCGCGGAGGGAGTCGGGATCCGAGTCGCTGGCGAAATTTTTTGCCTCGTGGTCGAGACCGTTCCGTCTCGTTTTTTTCCTCTATCAGCTGCTCGCCATCACGCTGACGATCTTTGCATTCATCCGCTACGCTTGGGCGCCGTTGGGCTTCCGTCCGGAACTCCTCTACCTACCGCTCACAATGCTTGTGGTGCTGGCAGCGGCGATTTTGTTTGGCGAGGAATTCGACATCAAACGCATCAAATTCAGCCATGGCGCCCTTTTCCTGCTGCTGGCTCCGGCGTTGGTGATTCTCACTGTTCACACCCTCGGCAAGGGCACCGGCCCGCTGACAATCCCCAAGCTGCCAACGAACGATTGGAATTACTGGGGCTACGCCGTGCCGATCATCATCGGTTTCCTCGTCGGCCCGTGGCTTGACCTCCAGCAATGGCAGAGGGCGATTCAAATGCACCGCGAGCGCGTCTCCATCGCCGCCGGATATATCATCGGCTCGCTCCTCTTTTTCGGCCTCATCCTCTGGCACGGCATCACAGCGCTCTGGGCGCTCAATTGGGGCGCGGGAGAGTTCATTCGCGTGGGAATCACCGGCCACAACTATGGCCAGGAAGTGCTGACCATGGTCTTCTCAAATGCGTCATCTTGGACTTTCGCGGCCTATGCTGTGTTCATCTGCGTGTGTGTGCTGACGACACTCGACAGCGGCTACATCGCTTTGAAGTGGTTTTTGCAATCCAACGCCAGCACAAGCAACCACCCGATCTTCTCACTGGTTCCACCCAAGCTCCTCACCTCGCCGATCCCTGCCTACCTGCTTGCAGGCATCGTCGCCGTGGCGGGAGTCATGCTCAAGTTTGAGCTCGAATTTTTCATGATCTTTTACGCCACATTCTTTGTTGGCTACTCGATCCTGGCGATCGCCCGCTGCTACATTGTGAGCCCGGCGAATGCGATTCCGCAGGTGAAAATGTTCTGCATCGGCAGCATTGCGGTCGTCATTTTTTCCTTTGGCTACTTCCTGCGTTCGCCGAGCCTGCAAATCGTCGGTTCGCTCATGCCGCTCGGCTATGTGATCTGGCTACTCCTCAAGCCCACTTCCTCGGAGGAATTTGTGAACGACGCAGCAGAGTTGGACAGCACCGCCCCCTCCGCCCTTGCGTCCCGCCCAGAGAGCGCTGTCAGCGTGGCGAGCCCGATTACAGTGCTCGACCCGGGAGCCTCCCAGCACAGCCTGGCAGGGCATTTTGAAGACAAGTGGTTCGTTTACACCCTCGTCGCGACTTATGCGGACACCAACTCGGTCGGCAATGTCTATTTCGGCATGTATGCCATGTGGGTCGGCAAGGCGCGCGAGTTGTTCTTCAACCGCGTCATGCCGAAGTTCAATCTCAAGAACACGCCGTTCTACATCCTGACCCGCTCGTTCGAGCACAAGTTTGTCCGCGAAACCCGCGAGTTTGAAACCGTGCAGGTCAAAATCCGCGTCGCCGGCTACAACCGGAAATTCGCCACGCTGGAACACGAAATCTACGACTCGCTCGGACAGCTTCTCGGCAAGGGCAAACAAACCCTGCTCTTCGTTTCATCCAGCGACTACAAGATGCTCGACATCCCGCCGGATGTTTACTCGGCCTTCATCGCGCACACCTGAGGAATGAAAACGGGCGCGACGGCAGGCAAGTGGCGCAGGGGATTTGCAGCTCTCGGAGTGTGCTTCGCCGCATTCAGCCTCACCGCCTGCCCGAAGCCACCTCCGCCGCCGCCACCACCTCCCCCGACGCCGACGCCCTCCCCCACGCCCACACCGGTTCCGACGCCCAAGCCGATACCCGCTCTGGTTCGCAAGCCGCTTCCAACGGCGACGCTCTTCAGCGGCATCTCGCTGGAATCCGCAGCTGTTGCGAATGCATCGAACGAACTGGCATCCCAGGACCGCCGTGACCCGGATGCCTATAAAGTCGAGCTGACCCTGCGCGCCCGCCTGCCACGCCCCGCCATCACGCTGGAGGACATCGCAGCAAGCGATCCCTCGCTGCCAAGCGTTTTCAAGGACCTTCCCGTCCTGCTCACCAGTGCTTCGGTGTCTCCGTTTTTCGAAAAAATCTACGAACTCAAAACAAACGACCTGAACCGCAAGCTCGCCAACCTCGACGCCGTGCTCACTCGGCATAATTTCTACGACTGCGAGACGATGCTGGAACTCGAGAACACCGCCAAATCGCGCCGCGCGCTGCTCGTCATCGCGGACATGGATGTGAACACCGACGGCTCGGATGGCGACCGCAATGTCCAAGTCGATTCGTCATCCATTTTCTTTCTTCCCCAGACGAGCTATCGCTGGCCGAAACAGACCGAGCGGGCGAATCCCATGCTGGCGATCGAGGAAAAGCGACTCGCTGATTTCAAAGCCGAAAAACTCAAGCCCGACCTCAAGCCGGCGCGCTTAACCCAAATCAACGAAGGCATCGACCTCGCC
>JAPLTI010000359.1 GCA_026398285.1 Verrucomicrobiota bacterium | reverse complement strand
TCAACCCGACCGACCGCGCCTGATACCACGCATCTCCCATGCCTATCCAAATCGCCAATGTCACCGGCCTCGCCAGAGGAACCCAGCAAGAGCGCATAACCCATATCAAGTCGGGCATTGCGGAAAACAAAACAACCGCAAGCGCCCAGAGTGACCTGGAGAGTCTCCGTTTGCTGCTTGAGAACAGAAATGGCAACCGCTCGCTCAAGCTCTTTCGCAGCACCCAGGAAGCGGGCGGGGTGGAATTTTCCACCAAATTCTGGAAATTCCGTGGCCGGGGAGAATTAACCGGGGAAGCCCTCAAGAGCCTATTTGAAAAAGCGGGTTCCGATTCGACCAAGCTTGATGCCTATCTCGCCGAGCGGGGTGACAAGGCGCTCAAAGTCAAAGATGTCAGAAGCATCCTGCGTGAAGTGGCCGCCGCCACTGCCGAGACCCAGCGGGACGCCATCCACGCAGCCGGCATCCGAGTGGATTTTGGGGAGGATAACGCCAACTTGCCCGCAGGGACTTTTGGTGTCACACACGAGGCCCGGATCGATGGGAGGGGAGACCATGTTTTTAAAGAACTCAAAAATGGCGTGCCGGTGACTTTGGACCAACAGAACCCTGCAAAGCTCAGCCGATTGAATAATGAGGTGGTGTCCGCTTTTCTAAAAAGTGACATCCCGAATGTGGTCAAGCCGACCCATTTTACTGTTCAAGAAGTGAAATCCGATGGCACGCAGGCGCACCACACCGTCCCGGGTGGAAAAGTTTTTAAAAATTGGGCGGCCCGGCACCTTGCCGAAGGCAGCACATTGCACATCAGCGGAATAGTCATGCCCAAGGCTCAAGGCGTAAGCGGGAATGCCGCATGGAACGAGTTGGCGCAAGATGACTTGGCCCACATCGCCGACCAAGGTCTTCGCACCCTCGACTCCATGGCGAGTCATGGTTTCCTGCATGGCGACTTAAAGGAGGACAATGCCTTCTACGACCCGGCAACAAAAAAACTCGCGTTCATCGACTTGGGGGGAATGTCAAAGATGTCAAAACATGCCGCCCCCAACCAGCGCGGTGTCATCGATTTTCCTTACTCTCCCGGGCGGGTGCTCCCCAAGGTGGGCCAACATGCCCCCGTGGGCTGCGAGCAGGATGTTTTTTCCTTGGGCTCGATGCTCCTGAGATCAAGCATGGAGTCGCGCGCTGTGGCGGGTGGTGCAATTGAGTATGCAAATACGCGAGCGAGTAATCGTGCGGAAGCTCGCGAATTAAGTGATCTTGATGATAGCGTTGAAAATGATCAAGAACAAGATATTGATCAAAAACAATACTATGTAGACCTTGTCGACTACCTGCGGCAAAATGGCGGGGCCTCACCTGTCGAGGAGTTTGCCCTCGGGTGTATCACTCGCTCGATGGATCAGCAGGAGCCGGTCACTCAAGCCAACCGCTCTGAGTTTTTTGCTCCTCTCAAAATGCTCCACGCCCAGCACTTTCCGCTTCAGGCATCGAGCCAAACGGATCGCGGCGAGACCATTGAGGGCTATCCCCTTCACTCTTCAGTCGGGCTTGGCGAGGCACAACGCACGGACTTGGCCCGAGAACTCACCGATTTCAAGGATATCACCTACTCCCTCGAAGGCGCGGGAAACAAGGGGGGGCTCCCAACGGCCTTTCTTGCCGATATCGGGCGCAGCAATTTCGTTCTTCAGCCAGCGACGGGCGGCCCGGCAACCAGTCTTGGGTTTTCCACATTTGGACGGGTCACCAAAAACGATCAAGAAGTCGATCGTCTTGCGGGAAATTGGAAAGCATTCTTTCACAAAGAGTTTCCGGCTGATCCTGCGTTGGCCACCCAGTGGGCTAAAACGGCAGCGATTTTCATGTGTCAGCGCACGACGGGATCCGATTCCGGAGTTCGATATCTAAATGGTTTTTTTGTGAACGGGCTGGATTCGGAAAAGCAAGATACTAATTACAGCTTCCAGCTCGAGCCCGGAGGCCGATCGGCATTGATCCACTATGAAAGCAGTGCACCTTTGACATCTATCAGCCAAGGAGTTAAAGGGGAATTACAGCCTCTGGCCATGGAGGATGCCGCTGTCGTTCGACGTCATGGTTTGGATAGTGCACGGAGTCGCTCCAACGAGGCGATCACGCTCCGTGTTGCCCTGAAAAGTCCAGGCGACCTGCCTGCGTCTCCCAACCAAGCTATCGCGGAAAACATCGGTGTTGAAGTATTGGCCTCCACGAAATCCCACGACCTCGCACGTTTTTCCAACGCCGCCTCGCGTGAGCAAGCGGCATCCCGCCTTCAGGCCCGAGATCAACATGCACAAGGCCAAAGTAATGAGATTATCAGCGATAAAGAGGGGGAAGAGCTTCTGAAAAGAAAAGCCCTGGATATGATTCCTCCAGGCTCGGAACAGGAAAACCGCCTCAATCGCTATCTTGCCCAGAAAGAGCGTCCCAACCTCGACGGCATGGCTCAGGAGATATAGAATGATTCGTTTTGCTGTATTGGCCTCAACGGGATTGCCGGACTCGGCGTCTGCCAAATGTTCAGGCCTCAATAGCCCCGCTGATTCTGGAAGGAAAAAATTCAACTGACTATGACCGCCCTCGACCCCACCGCTTGGTTTCACTATTTCAGCCAGGATCAGCTTGTGCTGGTGAGTCCGGCGCTTGCCAACCTCGACGCCCCGGACCGGGATGTCTACTCCGCAAGTGCCCTCGCGCGCCCCGCGCTGGGGCTCCTTAACTCGCCATCTTGGATTCCGAACGCGAGGCCTTGGCGGGGCAGTCACTTTCCGGCGAGGCGTTGGCTGACTGGATGAGCGAGTGCGAGGAGACCTCCGCCGCCACCGCGAGCGTCGCCGAAAGGCAACGCGACGCCATCGACTCCATCGTGCGAATCACGGAGGCGAATCCGCTTTTGGCTGGAAGTTTTGTTGCCGATTCGTTGGCCCCTTGGGGTGTTTTTCATCTGGAGGATGATGAAATCATCACAGTCGAAGCTTCTGCCGAGGGTTCCCTTCTGCGGTTCGACCGCACCCTCGACCTTGCGCTGCCGGCGGATGCCCAGACGCCTGCCAAACTCCTGGAGTGGCTCCTGAGGATCAACACCGCAAGCGTCATTGGGCCACGCTGCTCGATCGAGCTGGAAATCGATACGGGTCTGGCGCTGCTCGGGTTGAATCTGGTGCCGGAAGCACTCGATGCAACCCTCCTGCAAGATGCCTTATCCGAACTTGATGCGAGGGCACGCAGTATCGAGGCGTGCTGGATCAGCATGCAAGCCCCACTCGTGGAAGATCGCGAAACGACCCCCGCTTTCGATTGGATCAAGGCCTGACGCGTCCATTTCATTTATCAAGCCATTCATGAAAACCCCACTTCTCAATTTCACACGCGCTCCCCACACAATGAGCACGGAATGCGAAACCCAGAGACCTCCACGGGCCAAGGGATCCCAGAAACGAACCGCGCCAGTGCTTTTTGTCCGGCTTCACAGAGAAAGGAGTAACTAATGGGAGGCGAGACCTCGATTTGCGGATCGGCCCATGTGTCGTCCGCTCCAGTCAACAGGACAACAGCTCTCCTTTCGCCCCCCCTTTTGCTGGACACCTCCCTGCATCTTGGGACAGACCGCGAAGAGTCTTTGCCACCAGGCGAACATTTTTCGGCCGGCAACGCCACTGCCTTGATTCAGAGTCACCAGGCCAACATTTTGGAGCAGAATACGGATTCCGAAGAACTTCAGCTCATCATTGAGGAGACGGTCGAGCAGTGGAATGACCATGCGCTTGCGGAAGGCGGGGGTCTTCTCCCCCTCGAGTCCGTAGACATCCGACAAGCCGCAAAAACCGTCCGGTTGTTGTTAGAGAATGATGCCGCCGATGCCGGTCCTCATAGTCATGAAAAAGTGGCCATTTTTCGATCGCGCCATTACCAAGCTGCAGAGGATACGGTTTCAAAAATTTTTGAAAGGCTCGATCAAGCAAATCCTCTCAATGAGGAACAAAAAACAGCTCTCGACTCTGTTAAATCGGAACTGCAAGAGCTTTCCAAAAAAACGATGGAATCCATTCTGCCTTTGGAGAAAGGGCAGGGCTCTGTTTTCGAACAACTCAAGCCTCTGGTCGGCGGACGGGATGGAATCAAACGCGGCTGGATTCGTTGCATCATGAACCGCAATGCGAGACGAGCCCGCAGCATCCAAAAGCGCGCCGAGAATGGCGAATCGTTTGAAAGTATTTACGCTGGAAACAAGCTCAGGAACATCCACCCCAAAGCGGCTTTAGCCCTCTACCTTCGCGGTCGATTGAAGCGGATCGGACAGGGAGGTGAACCATGGGCTCAAACACAGCAACTTGCCAATGAGTTGTCCAAAGAATACCTCAGACTCACCCAGTCATCGAACGCGTGGTCCACTTATTCGCATAGGCACTCAAGCTTTTCGATCAAAGTCCCCCGCAAAAACGACGGCCTGCTCGAGGAGAAGAATCTGGGCATGGTTAGCACCCAAGCTCCCGCCTCCGAGATTCCTGCACTCAGGCAAACATTCCAGAAGGGGGTTCGCGGTATTTCGTCCATGAACAGTAAGGAAAGTCAGCATGCAACCAATCTGTGGAAGACCGAATTCAAACCTGCACCGGGCAGTGAAGCCAAGGTCTCCTTTGCCGGCTTTCGCCATGGAGTGCTGGACGCTTATGGTATCAAACCCGGCAAAGCGGATCTCAAGGATGCCAGCATCGTGAAGGAAAAGGCGGATGAGCGGGCCGCAGCCAATATTAACAAAGCTTCGGAGTTGGTCAGAGCGGCAGCCACGGAAATGAGCGGCCTCATGAAGAAAAACGCTGATGGGAGTTGGTCAATTCCCATAGTTTCCGTATCCCTCCAAACGGCTGGCTATCGTGGTGATGGTGAAATGATAGCCGGTCAGGATCAGGCTTGGGGGAAACTCCAAGAGGACGGTGTCCAGATGGAGGGCCCCAACCCCGACGGCGAGCAGAAGCCGTGGACGCTGAAACCTGACTGCCTCCGCTTCTTCATCGGAGTCAACCCACTGGCGCTGATTTTGCCCATCAGGAACACCTCTGCAGGCCATTGGAGGAGTGAATTTGGGAGTAAAAATGAAGCCGCCATTGATGCGCTTCTGGTTGCCGAAGTCCCGCCTGCCTCCCAAAATGACAACGACACACTCTTGAAGGTTAAGCTGATCGAGGAACTGAGGAATCAAATCCGATCCATCAAAGCAGATCAATCCTATCGGGAAGTGGGTGCTGAACCCTACAAGCTTGCAGTCCGTGTTTTATTGCTCGCAAGTCTCATCGGAAGAGTTCCTTGCTTCAACTGCAAGAGCGGTAAAGACCGGACAGGAGTCCTGGATGTCGAAATCAAGGCGCTGGTCCAAACTATCAATGAGAACATAGCCCGCCATGGCATGGACAGCGAAACTCGGCTGGTCCCGCAATACAATCAGGTGCGCAGCGAGGAACAAAAACGTGTTTTTAAAGATCTGCATCTGTATGGCGGCAGCCAGGAAGTTTCTTACGCCAATACGGGGCTAGTGGGAAATAAAACCTCGGTGGCCAACTACATGGGTGAGAATCTCGATGAACACACGCTCAAACTCGTCGCCGGATTTGGAAGACATGCCGATGGCAACAAATAGCCCGGAGCGTCAAGCCTTGCTTCACCCATGAACGCGCACGAAGTCGTTGAGGCCTTGACCGCTATTGCCGAACTCGGGAACTTCGCCTTTGAACCGGGCGAGGGATTC
>JAPLTI010000014.1 GCA_026398285.1 Verrucomicrobiota bacterium | reverse complement strand
GCGCTGTCTCTCGCAAGACTCCTGCCCACGCCGCCAGCACGCTTCGCAGGCGGCGCGATCCGTTTCGATGGTCAGGATGTTTTAACCATGTCGCAGGCGGAACTCCGCAAAGTCCGGGGTGGGGGGATCGCCTATGTTTTTCAAGAGCCCGCGACCTCGCTCAACCCCGTTTACACCATTCACAGCCAGATCGCCGAAGGCATCCGCCTTCACCGTCCGGAAGTTTCTGATGTCGATGCAGAGGTCGTCAAATGGCTCGCGACAGTGGGAATTGTGGATCCTGAAAAGCGCATGCGGGACTACCCGCACCAACTCAGCGGCGGCATGCAACAGCGCGCCATGATTGCCATGGCTCTGAGTTGCCGGCCAAAACTCCTGATCGCGGACGAGCCGACCACGGCGTTGGATGTGACTATCCAAGCGCAGATTCTCGCCGAGTTGCGTCGGTTGCGAGCGGAGTTTGGAATGGCACTTATCCTCATCACTCACAATTTCGGAATCATTCGCGGGCTCTGCGACCGCGTCGCTGTGATGTTCCGAGGCGAAATCGTTGAGTCGGGAGAAACCGAATCCGTCCTCCAAAATCCTACCCATCCCTACACCAAAGCCCTCATCGCCTGTGTGCCTCGGTTGGGCTCGAAGCAAAAACGGCTTCGCACAATCGACTATAACTGGGAGTCTGCCGCCCAATGAAAATTGAACGCGTTAAATACATCATCTGGGCCAAGAACACACCACGCGCAGTAGCCTTTTATCAGGACGTCTTCGGTGGCAAGGTGACTCGCCAAAACGAACACATCGCCGAACTCGACATCTGTGGCTCCACACTGGCTATCCACAGTGGCGGCGAGGATGAGACGACTTGGACCGGGCTGAGTTTTCAGGTCGAGGATGTCATCGCAGGTGCCGCCGAAGTCGTTGCTGCAGGCGGACTCCTTCGCCACGAACCTATGTCCGACAACCCCGGCGAACCACCGCATCTCGCCATGTGCGCCGACCCTGAGGGCAACCAGATCATGCTCTTCCGCAAGCGCTGAGAAAGAGGGTTTTCGAATGTCCACAGTCGCCCAACGAGCTGCCCGTGGCCGCTCCATCTTGCTCGCGGGAGTGTTCATCAATCTCCTGCTTGCTGTGGTGAAAATGTCTGCAGGTTGGTTGGGGCACTCGGATGCCTTGGTCGCTGATGGACTCGAGTCGACGCTGGATGTTCTCAGCTCGGCACTCATCTGGCTCGCTTTGAAGTATGCGGAGCGTCCGCCGGATTCGGAGCACCCTTATGGCCATGGAAAAATGGAATCCCTCGCAGGCGTCGCTGGAGCGCTGATCCTCTTGGCCGCTGGAGCCATGGTAGCGCTTAACAGTCTGCGGGAAATTTTTTACGGTGCGCCTGACCGCCCGGCGCCTGCTGTCTTCACTTTGGGTATTCTGGTTTTTGTCGTCATCGTGAAGGAGGTGCTCTTCCGAATCACCCAAGCCCGCAACCGTGAGGTGGAAAGCAGGGCGCTGGAATCCGACGCTTGGCATCACAGGTCCGATGCCCTCACTTCGCTTGCTGCCGCTGTGGGCATCCTCATCGCCTTGATTGGAGGACCGCGTTGGGTGAGTGCAGACGATTGGGCAGCGCTTTTTTCCTGCGGCATTATCGCTCTCAATGGTCTTCGCATGTTGCGTGGATCCCTCGGCGAATTGCTCGACGAACAGGCTCCTGACGAGACGATTCAAAAAATCATGAGCTGCGCGCAGGCAGTCCCTGGAGTTAAAAATGTGGAAAAATGCCGTGTTCGAAAGAGCGGGCTCACACTCCTCGCGGATCTCCATGTGCGCGTGCGCGGCGATGTGACGGTCTCCGCAGGCCACCGCATATCCCATCTGGTTAAAGATGCTCTCATGGAAGGCGGATATCATCTCAGTGATGTCACAGTTCACATCGAACCGGCGGAGGAACCTGTAATCGCCGGTGCGTAACCACAAAGTCCCCGCTTGCAACGGGGGAAAACCCGCGTTTATTTGACCGGTAATGGTTCCCAACACACAGGCCTTGATCAGGCTTCTCCGCGACGACGATCCCGAAACTGTGCGGCTTGTGAAACAACAGCTCTTCTCCATGGCGGAGGACAATCCCCGTTGTCTCGACAGCCTCTCCCTCGCGGATGATGAGAAGGTTTCCCGCCACGCGCGCGACATCATTAACGACATCCAAGGGCAAAATGCCGCGCGAGATTTCGAGCTGCTCTGCCACCTGGGTGGCGAAAATTTTTCTATCGAGCAAGCCGCTTGGACACTGGCACGGGCCGTCGAACCGGAAAAGTGCACCTCACCCTTCGAAGAACAAATCAACGAATGGGGCCGCGAATTTCTTTCCCGCATTCCGGATGCCTCAAACAGCGACGAGCGGGTGCTATTGCTCACCGAATTTCTCTCCGACGAACTCGGCTTTCGCGGTAATTCTTCCTGCTATTATTGCGAGGAAAATTCCCTCCTTCCGCATGTGGTCTCCTCCCGCGTTGGAATCCCGATCAGCCTGGCTCTCGTTTACATGATGGTCGGCTCACGCGCCGGCATGCGTATCGAGGGCATCAACCTCCCAGGTCACTTCATTGCCCGGCATTCGGGTGTTTTTTTTGATCCCTTTCACGCCGGGCGCATCCTCGCAATGCCTGATGTGAAGCAGCTCCTCGTCAGGCAAAATATCGAATTCAAAGAATCCCACCTGAATCCGGCCAGCCCGCGTCAGTTCCTCCTCCGCATGCTTGCAAACCTTCTTTATGTCTACGATCTCGATGAGGAGGATGAAAAAAGAGATCGCGTCAAAGGGTGGATGGATACCATTTCCTTCTGTGCTGTCGCGGGATGACTGTCGAACTCATCAACAGCGGCACAGAGCTCCTGCTCGGTGAAGTCGTCAACACGCATGCCGCTTGGATTGCCAAGCAGGTTTTCCCATTCGGTCTGCGCATTGCCCGCCAAACAACCGTCCCAGATGGGCCTGCCATCAGAGACGCCGTGTGCGAAACCTTTAACCGCGCAGACATTGTTTTTGTAACGGGAGGTCTTGGCCCAACGACGGATGACATCACGCGAGAAGCCATAGCCGAGATTCTTGGTCTTAAGCTGGTGCCCAATGAAACCATTCGTTCCGCCATCGAAGCCCGGCTGGCGGCGAGGGGATACAAACTTCTCGAGCGCATGCTGCGTCAAACCATGGTTCCTGAGGGCGCTATCGTGCTTTCCAACAAGAACGGCACCGCTCCTGGACTCTACATTCCGAGCATGTCCACGCCCTCGTCGGCATCTCCCCATTTCTTTCTCCTCCCCGGTCCGCCGAGGGAGTTGAAGCCCATGTTTGAAGAATCCGTCCTGCCGATCCTGCGCAGCTTGCTGGGCGATCTGCCGGAGAAGGATTGCCGCATCTACCGCGTGGTTGGTCTCGGAGAAAGCGCCGTGGAGGAAATGATCGGCCTCGAACTTTCCGAAAACAAAGACCTCGAAGTCGGCTACTGCGCCCGCCCGAACGAAGTCGATTTCCGTCTCATCGGCGCAAAGCAACTGCTCGACACCCTCGAGCCGCGCATTCTCCAAAAAAACCTCGTATCTGCAAAAGGCGAGGGGATCGAAGAGTGGATCACCCACCGCCTTGCCACCATGGGCCTCACCATTTCGACGGCTGAATCCTGCACAGGCGGGCTTCTCGCGAACCGGCTCACGAATGTCCCTGGCTCCTCCAAAGTTTTTCATCGCGGATTCGTGACCTACTCGAATGAATCCAAAAGCGACCTGCTCGGCGTAAGCCAAGCACTCCTTTCCAAGCACGGCGCCGTAAGCGAACCTGTGGCCCGAGCCATGGCCGAGGGGGCTTTGCACAATGCCAATTCCGATTTCAGCCTGGCCCTCACTGGCGTCGCCGGACCTGACGGCGGCACGCCCGAAAAGCCAGTCGGCACGGTTTTCATCGCCATGGCGCAGGTTGGCAAACCCACGCATTGCCAAAAATTCTCGTTCCCAGTGGACCGCGCGACCTTCAAGCAGCTCGCCACGCAAGCCTCCTTGGACATGCTTCGCCGAGCCCTTTTGGAATAAAATTTTGCCAACTCAACTGGATTTCGTGATTGCCAGAAATCCACATTTCTCTACTTTCTCAACCAGTAGCCGGCGTGGCGGAATTGGCAGACGCGCGCGACTCAAAATCGCGTTCCGCAAGGAGTGTCGGTTCGATCCCGACCGCCGGTAGTTTTCCCTATCAATAACCCCGTTCTATAAATGAATAAAAAGGGGCCCTGTAGTTTTGGAAACTTGCGCCCCAACTCGGAGACGGACAGATTGATTTTGTGAACTATCCATTCGACATAGAGAAGTCTGCACAGTGCGCGCACTTTTTTGCGAATCGAGCAGGCGGGGAGATAGAGATTCTCAAGCTGGTCAAACTGATCTATCTGGCAGATCGGAGGTCTTTCGAGATGCGTCAGGTTCCGATCGTTGGCGGTCACTACTACTCATTGAAACACGGTCCTGTCACCAGCGAGGTGCTTGAATTAATCAATGACGGAACGCCTCAAGGGGAAAGCCCGTGGGAAAAATTGATTTCAGATCGCGCCAACCACAAGGTGGCTACTGCGGCAGAAATTGATTCTTATGATGCTCTTGCGCCTTCTGAATTAGGCATTCTCAACGAAGTTTGGAAAGATTTTGGCCCGTTTGACAAATGGGAGTTGGTGGACTGGACGCACAAACATTGCGAGGAGTGGGCCGATCCGAATGGAGGTCGATTGGACATCAAGGCCCGCAAATTGGCCGAATCCTTTTCATGGAACGCCGAGGAGATCGAAACTTTCTTGGAGGAAATCGAGTCGGCAAACCGAATCCATTCCTTGCTGAATTGACCCTCGGATGGACTTGACTCTCGGAATGGCTTTCCGGTGCATGGCGGAGCCGAGGCACATATACATTCCTTTGTTCGATCCAAACCGGGATGCCGACGAGATGTTGCTTGTGAACTTTACAACGCTTCGCGAGAAGTGCGTCGATGATGCCTGCATTCTCGATGATAGTGATTATGTGGAGTTGAAGCACCAGACCACAGTGGCTTACTCAAGAGCCAATATTTACAAAAAATCCCTGTTCTGCGCAGCGGTTGGGAACAATCATTTTGTTCGGTTGGACGACCTGCCTAAAGCCACATTGGAAAAAATTATCTCGGGAGCTCTCGCTTCAAGTGAGCTGCCGAAACGCAAGAAAGCAATTCTGCTAAAAACCATTTAGATTGGCTATCCATGAGGGTCTGCGGGCGAACTTATTCAGCTCGGATTCCGCAGTGAATTTCCCTGAACCTGCCTCCTTCGGCGCAGATTCCGTTCAACTGATCAGCAGCAACCTTGGAGAATCAGTCCGTGGAGCACGGTGGATGCATGGAGGAACTGGACAACCGGGATATTGCACCGCAATGCGCCAGAGATTGGCTGTGCCGAACGGGTAGTGTTCTGAATCCGCTAAGGCCGCGTAGTGGAGGTCGTAGCAATTTTCACTCAAAAATTCACAGAATCCCTCATCATCGTAGCCCCCATAGAGTTCCAAGAGTTCAGCGCGTGTTGAGGTAATATCTACACGCCGAACAGCTTCAGAATTGAGCAAACCTTCGCTGGATGCCCCCAAATAGGTGCAAAGCCAAGTTTCGGACTGGATAGGAGCGCTATCTACATGAAATGAAAAAACATCCGTTGAGATTGGTGCATCGGCGTCATCACTCGGATAGGCGTGAATGCAGTTCAAAACAGGATCCAGCCCCAACGAGCTTAACAAATTTTTATCTGCCAGCATATTGTTGATTGCCATCCGACCTGAAGGACTGACGCTCAAGTTCTGTAAAATATTCTCATCCAGTGTGGTAATGCCATCACCTGGACCGATCTTCTCCAAAACCTCAGCAAAATCTCCATCAAGCACCCGGGGCCAACACAGCGCATTGATTCCATCTGCAAATGGCATCGAAGACAATTGCTGGAAAGAATCGACCACCTTGATGCTGGCGAATTTTGAAAGATCAAAGCCATCGGCGTTGGAACGAATACCCATCGGACAAAAAACTATGGCTGCCTCGGATAATTAAAAGACAAACTTCGTCAGAATGGATTCCGGATCGTTTGAAACGATTTCGCTGGTGGGTGACACTCGCGCCGTGCATCAGGGAATCTTTTCGGTCCGACTCGAACCATATTCGGTAGCCGGGCGCATCCGGTCTTGTGAATAAATCAGCCTTTGAAATCGGGAGACGAGGGAGTCGCTGATTTATTCCAAACTTATTCACACTATCGCTGAGGAGTGGTCCTGAGGAACATATCTATAACTTCTGATAATATATGTAATAGGTAATAGAAAAGCTTCGCATTTCCTGCTATATCACTCTGCTTGGCAAAATTATCCTAAATTCAAACAGTCGATGATTCCTGCGACCAATTCCTCCAAAATTGATTTCCCTATCCAAGATTTTGTGTCCTCCATGTTCGCCGATCACAGAGATTCCGCTACAAAAACCCGCGCGGCAGCGCGCCAAAATCCTTGGAGGGTCGACCTCCGGCTTGACCCAAATACCACCTCGAAAACCTACAAACAACTCCCGAAAACCACCTCGCCGAAAAATCGCACAAACCACAAAGCTTGCCCGCGCGCACTGCACGCCGAACGAGTCGCAATGACAGATAAATTTCGACCAAAAATTTG
>JAPLTI010000255.1 GCA_026398285.1 Verrucomicrobiota bacterium | reverse complement strand
AGCCCTGCACCAAGTCCCCGCCGCAAGCGCGAAAATCCCAAAACCCTGACCACCAAACGGGCTGCGCCCGAGGCCCGCTCGGGCCTCCCGCCCAGCCCACCTCTTTGCCGCTGACCCCCGTGCTCATTTTGAAAGCAACCCTCGGCCAGAAACCGAAAAATCAACCCTTATCCTCGCTGATTATCTTGAAAAAATCCCCCGCGATTATCGGGACGGGCAACAGCAGGATCTCTTCGGAAGTATACTGGGGAGTATCGCTCCGCAGTTGCAGGGCAAGATGGCGAGTTCGGGATTCAAAGTCGAAGACCGTGGCGATGCCTACCTTCTCACTTCCGTCCTCCCCGAGGAGCAGGCACGCAATGTCAGCGTGAACGTGGACAACGAGCGTGCGGTCACCATCACCTCAAAGCATGAGAAACAGTCTGCAGCAGGCGGCGCGACCGCCTTCAGCTCTGGATCATCGACTCAATCCATGACGCTGCCTGGGCCAGTGCGCGGCGAGGAACTCAAGATGGAATACAAGAACGGCCGACTCGAGATCGTCCTACCCAAAAAATAAAATCAGCGCACCTCGACCGGTGTGCCTGCTTTTACAAGCTGGCAGAGGGTGAAGGCATCCCAGTTTGCGAGGCGGATGCAGCCGCTACTTTCATTTCGCCCAATACGGTCTGGGGTATTCGTGCCGTGCATGCCGATGCTCGGACGGTTGATTCCCATCCAGACGATGCCGACTGGGCTATTCGGACCGGGCGGGAGCATGAAGGCGTTCTCGCTGCGGACTCCGGTTTCGAGGACCGATTTGTCCCAACGAAAATGCGGGAGCATGATGTTGCTGGTGATTTTCCATTTCCCCAACGGCACGGGGATTTTTGCCGAACCTGGCGTGCAGGGGAAACAGGCGACGATGCGACCATCCTCGTAAAGCTCGATCAGGCGCTCGCTGCGAAGCAGGACGATAGAACGCTTCGGCTCGGGCGCGGCTACTGGAGTGGGTTCGGGAGTTGGGGTGGGTGATGGTGTCGGCAAGGGCGCCTGCTCGACGGGCGAAGGTTGGATGGGCCTGGACAGGTCATAGGAGGCAGGCAAAGGCAAAGGCAGCGGCGGCGGGGGCGGAGGAAGGGTCGCCGCGATGGCGGGTGTGGCTGGAGACTTGGTCTTTGTGGCGCGTTCTTTTTCCAGAGCTTTGACATCCGACATCCGGAACTCCTTCACATCAGGGACACGAAGGACAGTGCCAACGACGGGTTCGGTGACTTGAGGATTCAGCTCGACGAGAAACTTCTGGTCGCAATGGAACCGCTCTGCGACAGCCTCCCAGAGCGTGGCGTATTTGAGGGACTTGAGTTTGGCCTGCTGGGCAGGCTGGGAGGCGAACGGACCGACCCACTGGGCATCCTCCTCTGAGATTACATAGTCGCGATAGGGAGCCGCCACTGAGGAGACATCCAGAATGGTGCCGCGTGGCACACCGAGCGCATCGCAGTAGCGGTCAGCCGCCTTCTGGGTGAACTCCCCGCCGAGGCCATCGATTTTTCCTGGGCGAAAGCCGGCGCGGTCCAAAAAAATCTGAACGCGGCAGAGCTCCACACGCTCCGGCGAATCGGGCGAAGGAGCCTGAATCTTTGCTGCGAGAGCCTCTGCGGGTTCGACACAAAAAACCGGCAAGGGAAAAGAGGCGACAGCCAGCAACCAGACAAGGCATGCGCGGAGATCGAACATAGGCGGACTCAACACGAATCGCAGGTGGGCCATCAAGAGAGATATTTTGGTGCTGGCGAGTGGGGATGAGAAAAAGCAACAGGCGCAAAAAAACGGGGTCGCGGCTTTAAGACCGCAACCCCGTTTTGAGAGGTGTCTCCTTAAGCGAGGTCTTCGCCTACGGTGTAGCGGGTGAATCGGCGAATGATGATGTTTTCGCCGAGTTCCGCGATTTTGCTGGAGACGAGGTCTTTGATGGTCGTCTCTGGATTTTTGATGAAGGGCTGCTCGAGAAGGCAGATCGTGCCGAGGAATTTGTCAATTTTGCCATCGACAATCTTATCCACGATGTTGGCAGGTTTGCCTAGGACTTGTGCGGCGGCGATGTCGCGTTCGCGGGCGATGAGGTCGGCCGGGACTTGTTCGCGGGTCACATAGAGGGGATGAGATGCCGCGATGTGGAGAGTCACATCCTTGACGAATTCACGAAAGATTTCGTTTTTTGCAACGAAGTCGGTTTCGCAATTGATTTCGACGAGGACGCCGACTTTGCCGGCGAGGTGGATGTAGGAGGCGATGGTGCCTTCTTTGGCAGCACGGGATGCTTTTTTGCCTGCGCTGGCGATGCCTTTTTTGCGAAGAAGCTCCTCGGCGGCGGCGATATCACCACCGGCTTCCGTGAGAGCTTTTTTACAATCCATCATCCCCGCGTTGGTTTTTTCGCGGAGTTCTTTGACGAGGTTTGCTGAAATTTCGGACATGGTTGTTTTTAGGTGATCGGTCGGATTGGACGGATCGGTCGAATCTATGGTTCTTACTCGGAAACGGCTGCGAGTTCGGGTTTGCGGGCTTTGGCTCCTGTGCCTTTGCCTTCGAGGATGGCCTCGACGAGTTTGGAAAGAACAACGCGGATCGAGCGGATGGCGTCATCGTTTCCGGCAATCGGGTAGGCGATTTTCTCAGGATTGCTGTTGGTATCGACGATGGCTATGACCGGGATTCCGAGGCGGTTGGCTTCGGCAACGGCGATTTCCTCGCGCACGGTATCAATGACGACCATGACGTCGGGAAGTTTGCCCATTTCGGCGATGCCACCGAGGTTATGGAGCAATTTGGCACCTTCACGGCGAATGGATGAAGCCTCGGCTTTGTTGATCTTGGCGAAGGCCGGCGATTTCTCGAGGGCTTGAATCTCTTTGAGACGGGCCACGCTGCGACGGATGGTGGTGAGGTTGGTGAGCGTTCCGCCCAACCAGCGCTGGTTGACATAGAACTGACCGGTCGCTTCGGCTGCTTCGGCAATAGCGCCTTGGGCCTGTTTTTTAGTTCCGACAAAGAGAACTTTTCCACCATTGCGGACGAGGTCGCGGAGGTATTTGGTCGCGCTATCGATCTGCTCGACGGTGAGTCCGAGGTCGATGATGTAGATCGAATTTTTTTCCTCGAGGATGTAATCGCGCATTTTGGGATTCCATCGCTTGGTCTGGTGTCCGTAGTGGACGCCGGCCTCGAGGAGTTCCGTCATGAGTTCGACGCTTGGTTGGTTTGCTGTGGCTTCTGACATGATATGGGTGGTGGATTAGCTTGCGGCTTTTTGTGATTCTTTTTTATCGGCTCCGAAAGCGTCGCCGACTTGTGTGATTTCGATTTTGCGGTTTGTCTCAAAGCCGGTGCCTGCGGGGATCAGGTGGCCCATGATAACGTTCTCTTTGAAGCCGCGGAGTCGGTCGACCCTGCCAAGTGTGGCGGCTTCAGTCAAGACGCGTGTGGTGTCCTGGAAGGATGCTGCGGAGATGAAGCTGTCGGTCTCGAGTGCGGTTTTGGTGATACCGAGAAGAACAGGGCTCGCTTCGGCTGGTTTACCGCCTTTGGCAATGACCTCTTCGTTTTCTTTTTCGAATGCGAGGCGGTCCACCTGATCGCCCCAGAGGAGGCTGGTGTCGCCCTGCTCGGTGATTTTCACCTTGCGCAGCATCTGACGAACGATAATCTCGATGTGCTTGTCGTTGATTTCCACGCCTTGCAGACGGTAAACTTCCTGAACCTCATTGAGGAGGTGTTCTTGAAGTTCCTGAGGTCCGCAGATTTCGAGGATTTCGTGTGGAACAACTGGACCTTCTGTGAGTTGCTGGCCTTTCTTAACGAGATCGCCTTTGAAGACGATGATGTGCTTGTTGAGCGGAATGAGGTGCTCTTCCTCGGCACCGGTATCTGCATCTTTGACGATGAGGCGGCGCTTGGCGCGGACTGTGCCACCGATTTCAACGACGCCGTCAATTTTGGCGATGTCGCAGGCATCCTTCGGACGACGGGCTTCGAAAAGCTCGGCGACGCGTGGGAGACCACCGGTGATGTCTTTTGTCTTGCCAATCTTACGAGGTGTTCGGGCGACGCGTTGTCCGGCTGGGACTTTGGCGCCTTCCTTGACCTCGATGTGAGCTCCAGCTGGAATCGAGTAGCTGGCGAGCAGATTTTTTGCCTCGTCCACAACGATGATCTGCGGATGCAGATCCTCTTTGTGCTCGATGACGACATTGCCACGAACACCTGTGGATTCGTCAATCTCTTGGCGAATAGTGACACCAGGGATCATGTCGCGGAATTCGATGCGACCGGCTTTTTCAGTGATGATCGGAACATTGTATGGATCCCACTGCACGAGTGTGACGCCTTTTTTAACGGTGCTGCCGTCTGCAATGGAGATGACCGAACCGACAACAATGTTGTAGCTTTCGAGTTCGCGGCCGTCCTTTGCGTGGAGGGTAATCGTCCCGTTCTTGTTGAGAACAACGAATGTCTTGTCCACGGTTTCCACGACTTTAAGTTCGTTGAAACGGATGGTGCCGTCGTTTTTGGCTTTGATGATTGGTTGCTTGAACGTCTGACTCGCAGCACCGCCGACGTGGAACGTTCGCATCGTGAGCTGGGTGCCGGGTTCGCCGATGGATTGAGCGGCAATGATGCCCACAGCTTCACCGATCTTGATCATGCCGCCTGTGGCAAGACTGCGGCCGTAGCATTTGATACAAATTCCGCGAGTGGATTCGCAAGTAAGCGCCGAGCGGATTTTGAGTTGCTCGTGGCCGATTTTTTCCAATGAGGCTGCAGTCTCCTCGTCAACGAGTTGATCTTTTTTGAGAATAGCCTTGCCTGTGATCGGATCTTTAACGGTTTCGCAGCTGGTGCGGCCGATGATTCGGGTCGAGAGGCTGACCACTTCTTCGTCTCCTTCGTAGATGGGGCGGACGACGATGCCATTTGCGGTGTGGCAGTCATCGATCGTGATGATGACATCCTGCGCGGCGTCAACGAGTTTACGTGTAAGGTATCCAGAGTCAGCGGTTTTAAGAGCTGTATCGGCAAGACCTTTACGGGCGCCGTGAGCGGAGATGAAATACTCAAGCACGGTCAGGCCCTCGCGGAAGTTCGCGGTGATCGGCTGCTCGATGATTTCGCCCGAAGGTTTGGCCATCTGACCACGCATACCGGCGAGCTGCTTGACCTGCGTGCGGTTACCGCGCGCACCGGAGTCCACCATCATGAACACGGGGTTCATGTCGCGGCGGTTGTCGTTGTATTCCAGAGTGCGGAAGAGGGCATTCGCAATCTCTTCACCGGTGTGGGTCCAGATATCTTGAACTTTGTTTTTGCGCTCGCCATCGGTGATAATGCCTCGGCGGTATTGTTTTTCCACCTCTCCGATCTCACGATAGGCTTTTTCGAGGAGTTGCACTTTCTCCTTGGGCACCATCATGTCATTGATACCAATGGAAACACCAGCGCGGGTTGCTTCGCGGAAGCCAAGTTCCTTGAGGCGGTCGAGCGTCTCAACAGTGGTTTGTTGGCCACTGGATTTGTAGCAGCGCCAGATGATGTCCGAGAGCTGTTTCTTGCCGCAGACTTTATTGTAAAAGCCGAGAGCTTTGGGCCAGATTTGGTTGAAGATAACCCGACCAGCCGTAGTTTCGATGACCGCCTTGGTTGAGTCACCATAAACCGTTTCAATCCCCTGATCGGGGTTTTTGAAGAGAATGCGGGTCTGGGTTCGGATCGCGCGCTCGGTCAGTGCGAGTTCGACTTCGTCCGCGTTCTCAAACAGAGGCATGCGCTTGGCCTTGTCAGCGTCCTCACCGCGTGGCTTCTGCGTCAGATAATAGCAACCGAGCGGAATGTCCTGTGATGGCGTGGTGATGGGCTTTCCGCTGGATGGCGAGAAGATGTTGTTTGGAGCGAGCATAAGCATGCGAGCTTCCATTTGCGCCTCAACAGATAGCGGAACGTGAACAGCCATCTGGTCACCGTCGAAGTCTGCGTTGTAAGCAGTGCAGACTAGCGGGTGAACTCGGATAGCCTCGCCTTCAATGAGAATCGGCTCAAACGCCTGAATCGAAAGGCGGTGCAGGGTCGGAGCGCGGTTCAACATCACAGGATGGCCTTTGGTAACCTCTTCGAGGATATCCCAAACCTCTGGGGTCTGGCGCTCAATGAGTTTCTTGGCGCTACGAACCGTATGGACGTAGCCAAGTTCTTTAAGGCGACGAATGATAAATGGCTCGAAAAGAACGAGTGCCATTTTTTTAGGCAACCCGCACTGGTTGAGTTTCAGCTCTGGCCCGATGACGATCACGGAACGACCAGAGTAATCGACTCGCTTGCCGAGGAGGTTTTGACGGAAGCGGCCACCCTTACCCTTGAGCATGTCGCTGAGTGACTTGAGCGGGCGGTTGGCGGCACCAGTTACAGCGCGACCGTGGCGACCGTTGTCAAAGAGTGCATCCACCGACTCTTGAAGCATGCGCTTTTCGTTGCGGATGATGACTTCTGGAGTCTTGAGTTGCAGCAGCGTGCGAAGACGATTGTTGCGATTGATGACTCGGCGATAGAGATCATTGAGATCGGACGTCGCGAAACGTCCACCTTCAAGAGGAACGAGAGGGCGAAGATCCGGCGGAATGACTGGAAGCACATTCAGGATCATCCACTCTGGTCGTGTTTTCGATCCGGCAAAGCCCTGAACGAGTTTGAGGCGTTTTGCGAGTTTTTTGCGGAGTTGTTTACTCCGGGTCGAGCCCATGGACTCCTCAATTTCCTGCTGGACAACAGCAAGGTCCATGGATGCCAAGATTTTCTGAATCGCTTCAGCGCCCATGCCTGCCGTGAATTCTTCGCCATACTGTTCCTCGGCATCACGGAATTCCGCTTCCGTGAGCAGTTGGCATTTTTCGAGAGGAGTGCTACCTGGATCGATAACGATAAAATCCTCGTAATAAATGACGCGCTCCAGAGCACGTGAGGTCATGTCAAGCATGAGGCCCAAGCGGGAAGGCATGCACTTATAGAACCAAATATGCGAAACGGGCACGGCTAGGTCGATGTGACCCATGCGCTCACGACGCACGCGGGAGAGGGTAACCTCGACACCGCAGCGGTCGCAGATAACGCCTTTGTGCTTGATGCGTTTATACTTGCCGCAAGAACATTCCCAGTCGCGTGTCGGACCGAAGATACGCTCGCAGAAGAGACCGCCTTTTTCAGGCTTAAAGGTCCGATAGTTGATGGTCTCGGGATTTTTTACCTCTCCCTTGCTCCAGCTACGCATGGCATCCGGGGATGCCACGGTGATGGCCACCTCGTCAAAACCAACGGGTTTAGCTTCACCAACGGATTCGTTGAAGTTTAGATCTTTCATTTATGATTCGTCAGGTTGTGTCGGGTTTTGATTTCGGGATTAGGCGAGGCCTTCTGTGAGGGAGGCGGGTGGTTTACCGCCAACACGGACATCGAGTCCGAGTCCCTGCATTTCTTTGATGAGCACGTTGAACGACTCTGGAACACCGGCTTCGAGGGCATTGTCACCTTTGACAATGCTCTCGTAGATACGAGTGCGGCCGGCGACGTCATCCGATTTAACGGTGAGAAGCTCCTGAAGTGTGTAGGCAGCTCCATAGGCTTGGAGGGCCCAGACTTCCATTTCTCCGAAGCGCTGGCCACCGTATTGGGCCTTGCCGCCGAGCGGTTGCTGGGTGACGAGACTGTATGGTCCAACGGCGCGGGCGTGGATTTTGTCAGCGACCAAGTGGCCAAGCTTGAGCATGTAGATGTAGCCCACGACGACTTGCTGGTCGAATGGCTCGCCAGTGAGTCCATCGTAAAGGGTGGACTTGCCGTTTTCGTTGATCCAGGTGAAGCCCTCGACCTTCTTGGCGTCGGTGAGGAATTCGCGGATTTTGGATTCTGGAATACCGTCGAATACAGGCGTGGCCACCTTGAATCCAAGGGCTTTTGCTGCCACACCAAGGTGGGTTTCCAAAACTTGCCCCACGTTCATTCGGCTTGGAACGCCGAGAGGGTTCAGCACGATGTCGACTGGTGTTCCATCAGCGAGATATGGCATGTCTTCCTCGGGAACGATCTTGGCGACAACGCCTTTGTTTCCGTGGCGACCGGCCATTTTGTCACCGACGCTGAGCTTGCGCTTGCTGGCGATGTAGACTTTGACCTGCTTGATGATGCCGGGATCGATATCATCTCCGCTCTCGATGCGGCCGAGATTTGAATCGCGCTCGTTTTCAAGGTCTACGAATTTATGCTCGAATTGGCCAATGATCTCGTGAATCTTATTGCGAATCGGGCTTGGATCGATCTCGACGTGATTGTAAACCTTGGCGAGTTTACGAAGGAGTTCCTTCGTAATCTTGCGGTTAGCCGGAATAATGATCTCACCTGTTTGGGCATTCACGACATCCAACGGAATCTTCTCGTTGAGAAGAATGTTGGAGAGCGCAGCGGTGAGTTGCTCGTGGAGGTCGTCTTTGCGCTTGGCAAAATCCTCAACAATCATTTTCTGCTGCCGCTTGGACTCAGCGGGAGTCATTTTAGTGCGTGCGACCTCTTTTTTCGAGGAGACCTTCACGTCCATAACGATGCCGTAGGTTCCCGAAGGAACTGTTAGAGAGGTGTCTTTAACATCTGCAGCTTTTTCGCCGAAGATGGCACGTAGGAGACGCTCTTCGGGAGCGAGTTCTGTTTCGCTTTTCGGAGTAATTTTTCCAACGAGGATGTCTCCAGGCTTGACTTCGGCGCCGATGCGGATCACGCCATCGGTTCCAAGATTTTGAAGGGCCTCTTCACTGATGTTTGGAATATCGCGGGTGATTTCCTCTGGCCCGAGTTTTGTATCGCGGGCGCCGATCTCAAACTCGTCGATGTGAATGGAGGTGTAGATGTCCTCCTTGACGACTCGCTTAGAAATAAGGATAGCGTCCTCGAAGTTATAACCATTCCAAGGCATGAAGGCCACGAGAACGTTGCGACCGAGTGCGAGTTCCCCTTTTTCGGTGTTCGGACCGTCGGCAATGACATCGCCTTTCTTGATCGACTGGCCTTTTTTGACGATGGTTTTTTGGTTGATACATGTGCTCGCGTTTGAACGCATGAATTTGCGAAGTTCGTAAACATAGACCCCGTTTTCAGGGTCGTCCTTGATCTTCTTTTTCCCTTCGGGGAGTGATCCATCTTTCGTGATGACGATCTGATTTGCTGTAACCGAGGCAACTTTGCCGTTGGATTCGGAGCAAATGACCGCACGCGAGTCGCGGGCGACGCGGGCTTCAAGTCCGGTTCCCACCAGAGGCGAGTCGGAAATAAGAAGCGGCACACCTTGGCGTTGCATGTTCGAACCCATCAGAGCGCGGTTGGCATCGTCGTGCTCAAGGAACGGAATGAGACCGGCGGCCACGGAAACGAGCTGTTTCGGCGATACATCCATGTATTGGATTTTATCCGGCTCGATTTCAAGGAAATCGCCGCGATAGCGTGCAGAGACTTTCTCACCGGAAAGGTTTCCCTTCGCATCAACTTTCGAATTCGCTTGGGCGATGTAGAAGTTCTCGTCACGATCACCGCTGAGGTATTCCACTTGATCGGTGACCCGACCATTAACAACTTTGCGGTATGGTGTCTCGATGAATCCGAACTCATTGATTCGGGCAAACGTGCTTAACGAACTGATGAGACCGATGTTCGGACCTTCAGGCGTTTCAATCGGGCAGATACGGCCGTAGTGGGACGGATGGACGTCTCGGACTTCGAAGCCCGCACGGTCACGGCTAAGGCCGCCTGGCCCGAGGGCTGAGAGACGGCGCTTGTGGGTCAGCTCGGAAAGCGGATTGGTTTGATCCATGAACTGGCTCAACTGACTGCGACCGAAGAAGTCACGCACCACAGCGCTCAGCGACTTCGGATTGATGAGTTTTTGAGGCGTGATCTGGTCCGTATTGGCATCAAACAACGTCATACGCTCGCGGACGAGACGCTCTGTGCGGGCGAGGCCCACGCGGCATTGGTTGGCAAGAAGCTCGCCCACTGTGCGGACGCGGCGGCTGCCAAGGTGATCAATGTCATCAGTCATACCATCCCCTGCACGGAGGCGGACGAGGTATTTCATCGCTGCAACAAAGTCTTCCTTGGTGAGCGTGCGCTCGTTGTCGTCAACTTTGAGATCGAGTTTTTGGTTGATCTTGTGACGACCTACGCGGCCGAGATCATAACGCTTTGCGTCGAAGAAAAGGCGTTTGAGCATGCTACGTGCATTCTGAACGGTTGGCGGATCGCCAGGGCGCAGCTTGCGGTAGATGTCTTTGAGTGCTTCGTCCTCATCATGTGCCGGATCTTTTTTGAGGGACTTGATGATCGTGTCGTCGTCTTTCGTATCGACGACCTTAACGGATTTATGACCCAAGCCGATCAACTGGCGAACAATCGCCGTAGTGAGAGGCTCAAAGGCGCGACCGACGGTGATCTCACCATCGCGGATATCGGCTATCAGAACCTTCGTAGCAATTTCCTCTTCGTCGAGTTTTTCGCTGAGTTTGAGGTCCTGGGTTTTGTAGAAGAGATTGATGATATCCTCGTCCGCAGGGAAGCCCACGGTGCGGAGGAATGTCGTGGCCAAAAATTTGCGGCGGCGTTTGCGGCGGTCGAGATAGACGTAAAGGAGGTCTGTGGTATCGAACTGAACTTCGATCCAAGATCCGCGGTCAGGGATGATGCGAAAGCCGTGGAGGATTTTTCCATTGGCATGAACGGATGTCTCGAAGCAAATGCCGGGTGAGCGGTGCAACTGAGAGACAACAACGCGCTCAGCCCCATTGATCACAAAAGTGCCTTGGGGAGTCATCAGAGGAAGCTCGCCCATGTAAACTTTTTCTTCCTTCGTGCTGCGTTCGTCTTTGTAACGGAAGGTCACATAGAGAGGAGCGCTGTAAGACTGTCCCTCGCGCTGGGACTCGAGAGCGGACATTTTGGACTCACCGAGCTCATAGCTCACGAAGTCGAGCGAGGATTTGTCCTCGAAGCCAAAAATAGGGAAAAATTCGCGGAAGACAGCCTGCAAACCGATGTCGCGGCGTTTGCTGGCAGGGACATCCTTTTGAAAGAACTCGTTGTAGGAGTTGACCTGCAATTCGATGAGGTTTGGTGGCTCGATGGCCTCTGTCAATTTTCCGAAATGAATGCGTTCAGACATGTTTTTTTGCGGTGCCGCGGGTTGTTTGGCCTAATCCAAGGCCGTGGTCATCGGTCTCTTCGCGAAAGCAAAAAACTCCGTGACCGGACGAGTCTGGATATTTCCAGATGATCCGATGGCGGATGCTGAAATGCTTTGTATTGGCGAAGGAGCAGATGGTTGTTTTTTTGCTGGTAAAGCGAGCGTGTGAAAATAGCTAAACCCGCAGGAAGGTCAAGAGGTATTCCGGACCTCCCTGCGGAGTTTGAAACTGGCTTACTTGATTTCGACCTTGGCGCCGGCGGCTTCGATCTTCTTCTTGATCTCAGCGGCTTCTTCCTTGGTGACGCCCTCTTTAAGGGACTTTGGTGCGCCTTCGACGAGGGCTTTAGCCTCGGCGAGACCGAGTCCGGCCACAGCGGCGCGAACTTCTTTAATGACGGCAATCTTGTTGGTGCCGGCATCGGTAAGGATGACGTCGAAGGAGGTTTTCTCCTCAGCTGGTGCAGCAGCGGCTCCACCGGCTGGGCCTGCAGCGGCTACAGCAACGGGAGCAGCGGCGCTAACGCCCCATTTTTCTTCGAGTTGTTTAACGAGGTCAGCAATTTCAAGGACGGTGAGTCCGCTGAGTTGATCGACGAGTGCGGTTGTATCTGCCATATGGTGTATTTGTGTTTTGGTATCGTCGTATCCCGAGGCATCGGGAAGATTGAGTCAGGAAGCCGCCTGACCGACAAGGAACCGGTTGTGTTTTCTTGTTGTCCATCCCCTCGCCTTTCGGCGTGGTGATGAAATTTTTCTCTTTGGAATTATTCGGCGCCGGCGAGTGCGTCGCCTTTGGCCTTGAGCACGCGAGCCAGACTGGCGGCGGGTTCGTTGAGGATGCGAACAAACTGGCTGGCTGGAGTCTGAAGCAGGCCGAGGAGCTTGGCGCGGAGGACGTCCTTGCTTGGCAGGTCGGCGAGCTCGGCAACTTGCGCTGCACTGAGTGCCGCATTTTCGAGAACACCGGCGCGGACTGTTGGCTTCTTGAACTCGGCTGCGAAGGTTTTGAGAACCTTTGCTTCAGCACAGATGTCGGTTTCGCCAGTGACCATTGCAGTCTGGCCCGCAAGCGAGTCAGACAGCTCAGGCATCTGGAGCTCCGTTGCAGCGATGCGAAGGAATGTATTCCTCACAACGCTCATGCGGGCGCCGGCGTCAGCCAGACGGATGCGGAGATTTTCAAAATGCGGCACCTTCATGCCGGTGAAGTCAACGACGAGCAAGTAAGGTGAAGCTTGGAGCTTCTCGCGAATGTCGGAAACGATGAGTGTTTTCTCGGGTCTCATGGAATGAAATGCTTAGTTTTTGAGGTAGGGTGCAGGATCCACGGCGAGACCAGGGGACATTGTCGCGCTGAGAGTGATGGCGTTTACGAAAGAACCTTTGGCTGTTGCCGGGCGCGCCTTGACTACTGCGTCGATGACGGCGGCACCGTTTTCCACGAGGGCTTGAGGTTCGAAGGAAAATTTTCCGACTGGGACGGCGATGTTGCCATTTTTGTCGAGCTTGAATTCCACGCGACCTGCCTTGACTTCTTTGACGGCTTTCGCGGTGTCGTCAGTAACAGTGCCGGTTTTTGGATTTGGCATGAGGCCACGAGGTCCGAGAACGCGACCAAGCTTGCGGACTTCAGCCATGGCTGCGGGTGTTGCGATGGCGACATCGAAGTCGGAGAAACCTCCGGTGACTTTTTTGATGACATCTTCGAATCCGACGATTTCGGCTCCGGCTTCCGTGGCGGCTTCGGCAGCTTGTCCGGTTGCGAAAACCAACACGCGAACATTTTTACCACTGCCATTTGGAAGCGGACAGGTGCCACGCACCATCTGGTCGCTCTGCTTGGGATCCACGCCCAGCTTGAAAGAGAGGGTCACGGTCTGATCGAACTTCACAGCAGGAAGTGTCTTCAGAGTGTTGATCGCATCGGCCAGTGCATATTTTTTATTGGCCTCAACTTTTGCTGCCGCTTCGCGGTAGCGCTTGCTTCGTTTTTTTTGCATGGAATGAGTGCAGTGCGAACGACCATCCGGTCTCCTGCGGTTAAGTTTCTCCCGTTTTCGGGAGGCGAGAAATTAGATGAGTCGGGAGGATTGTCAAATTAAAAAAATAAAAAAATTGACTGGGCCGGAATGAGCCGTATTTTCCGCAATCCGCTCTTTCAACCAACAGCGGATAATTTACCCATGAAAGCCCAATACATCGACGAATCTTCCAAAATGATTCCCGAGACGCAGGTCCTCATCAACAGGGTTTCACGCCGTGTGCGCCAGCTCAACGCCGGGAGCCGTCCACTCATCGACGTCGATCCGGGCACGGGCCTCGCGGATATCGCGCTTCAGGAAATCGCCCAGGGCAAAGTGATCGTTGCGCCAGAGTTGGCTGAGGCGATCTAATCGGCTCTTGGCGGCCCTCAAGCCGCATTCATGTCCTCCGAAATCACAACAAACAGGAAGGCCTTCCGAGACTACAGTATTCTCGAGAAATTCGAGGCTGGCGTTGAGTTGAAAGGCACGGAGGTCAAGTCGCTCCGAGCAGGCTTTGTCTCCATGCAAGGAGCGTTCGCCCGCATACAGAACGGCGACCTTTACCTCTTCGACTGCGCCATACAGCCCTATGAGCGCGCGAGCCACGAGCAGCACGAGTCCAAGCGACCTCGCAGGCTTCTGCTACACCGGGCGGAGATCAACAAACTCGCTTCGGCCGTCGAACGCGAGGGTCTCACCATTCCCGCCTTGCGGATGTATTGGAAAAAAGGTCGCGTCAAAGTGGAAGTCGGCCTCGGAAAAGGCAAATTGGCTTCCGATAAGCGCCAAGACTTGAAGAAGCGAGTCGAGGACCGCGAGGCCGCAAGGACAGTGGCGGCATTCAACAAGCGGGGCCGCTGATCGGCATTCATTACCCGAAATCAGGCGGTGCTCAGACCAACTGATGGCTCTCCGGCTGCATCACCACCTCGCTCAAGACCAAATGCGGCGGCGCATCGATCGCCTGTAAAATCAAGTCGGCAGCCGTCGCGACGGGAATCATTTTATCGCGCTGAACGGCCATCTGAATCTGATCCCAGAATGGCGTGTCGATGCCTCCAAGATGGAAGAGGCAGAATCGCAGACCGGAGCGCTGATACTCCTGGGCGAAGCATTTGATCATCCCGGTGAGCGCATATTTGCTGGCCACATAGGCCGAAGCATTACGCATAGGAGCCTTGCCGAGAATGCCAGGGATCGTGATAAAAAGACCCTTCTTTGCAGCCGCCATGGCTTTGCAGGACTCGCGAGCGAGTAGAAATGCCGCGCGAGTGTTCACATTCATGACATGCGTGAATTCGGCGTCCGTCGTGTCGGCAGCTGGTTTGATGAGACCAATCCCTGCGCAGTGAATGACGACATCCAAGGAGCCCAACTCCGAAATGGCAGAAGCGACAAGCTTCTCTGCTGCTCCAGGAGAAGTGAGATCGCCTGCAAAAATTGAGGCGTTCAAACCGAGATTCTTGAGTTTATCCTCGGAGCGGCCGCTGAGAAAAAGCGAATCTCCACGAGTTGCGAGACGCCTCGCTAGTTCTGCCCCCACCCCGCTCGACGCACCTGTGATTAGAATATTTGCCATGCCTTTATTACGCGCCCTGATGCCGTAGCGATGCAACTAATGTTGAGAACAATGAATCAGCAAACCCGCGCCTGGCTTGTCTCGCCGCCGATATGCAGGAAGGCATGAGGACTTCACCCCATAGGCGAGAAGAGGCGGCGGCGGCATGGTGGTTTGATGAAAACTCTGCCCCTTTTTGGAAAGCGATGGGTGTGCGGCCTTCTGTTGCTGTGTCTCGCCATCGGGCTCTTGCCACGCGCTGAGGCAGTCCCACCGAACGAGATCGAAAAGAAGGCTCGAGGCGCGCTGAGCCGTCTTTTCAGGCACAGCCAGGTGGCCGTAGAAAACGTGGATAACGCCTATGCGATTCTGGTATTTCCAGAGGCCAAAAAACTCGCGCTGGGAATCGGCGTGGAAACCGCCACGGGTGTTCTTTTCGAAAGAACGAAGGCCAGGAGTTTTTACAACCTCACGGGCTTCTCATGCGGGTTGGAGCTGGGAATCCAGAAATTCGGGTATGCGATTTTTTTCATGAATGAGGACGCGCTGGACTATCTCTACGACTCCCGAGGATTTGAAATCGGGAGTTCCCCAAGTCTCGTCATCGCGGATGGGATTTTTTCCCACTCAGCTTCCACGACAAACAAAAGGCCTGGAATCCTCACCTTTGCATTCAGCAAGACAGGTCTCATGCTGGATATCGGCGTTCATATTACCAAAATCACGGAATACGAGCCTGGGGACTGAGCGAAAAATGGGGCGGGGAAAATTCTGAATTTTTTTTAGCTCCCCCAGCGGATGTCCGAGCAAGGTTGGTAGCCTGCGCATTGAAATGAACACCACGCTCACCCAATGCCTCCGCGCTGCCCTGAAACTCATCCGCCCGCAGAACAAGTCCCAGCAAGGACCTGTTACACAAACGGAATTCCACTTCGATTCGCCGACCACCACGAGCCCGCTTCTTCGAGAGAACCATGCGAAGGTTCACCTCAATCTCGCCGAGAAGGATCCAGCACGCCTTCTTGCGATTCTTGAAGACGCATTGGCAAAAGTGCCGCAGGATTTGACCATCGAGCTCATTGGTCCGGGAATTCTTCTCCACGACAATGCGCTCATGCTTTTTGAGGAATTGCGAAATCGCGAATCACAGACGCGTCTGCACATCCGCGCCCGCACATGCCTCATAGACGGCGCTGTGTTACTCTGGCTGGCGGGTGATACTCGCTCGATGCGTCCGGATGGTTGGATTCAAATCTCGGCGCTGCCGCTCGCACCGCAGAGTTCTGGCGGAGGGTTTCATGATGGCTCGATTTTGATTGAGGACGAGGAACCCGCCCACACAGACCTGCGCTCGATTCACAGGCATATCAACGAATGGTTGCCGGTGCAGGAAATCGCGGGCCTTCGTCTTTTTGAAAAGGATCTCCGCGAACTTGGTGTGTTGGATGATGAAGAGACCAGCAACCATCTGACTGCCCTTTTTCATGCCGAAGTCACGAACAGTGCCAGCGCCGAGCAGGCAGTCCAATGTCCAGATAAAGATAACTCGCGCACGAGTCCACCCGTCAGCCAAAGCCGCTCTCAGAAACCAACCGCGCCGGGTGCAACTTGAATCGCCTTCACCTGCAGCTTGGAAAGTCGGTGAATCAGCCAAGTAGTAATGTCGAAGTTGTCCACGAGGGATGACATTTCGAGATTCCCCGCTGGAGAAAAGGCCCCACACGATTCTAAAAAGCTTTGCCGCATGGCGCGAACGGCCGGAACTTTTTGCTTACTCGACTCGAAAAACTCCTGGATTTTCTGAGGATCCATCGATGCCGTGGCCTCGGCCCCAAGACGAATATTCGCCTGTATCCAATCCAGAAGCCCCTTGGCACAAGGTTCGGCGCTTGGCGGCAACGCAGCACGCGACACAGCAAGCTCGCCCGATGCTTCGCCGATGTGGCGAATCGTGTGCAACCAGGCGCGGCAGCGCTGAAGGCGCAGCGATTGAGTTTGAGAGAGCGGATTTTCCGAGGCCAATCGGACGCAGAAGCCTTCGATTGCCGCCCCGAGCTGCATGAAAGCGGGCATCTCATGGGAATCCGAATCGTTAACCGATGCATTGCTCTCCAAGCTCAGGCTTCCAAAAAGACGACCGAGTTCCTTGGGAATCAAATCCAACGCGGTCTCAGGATCGGCGAGCGCCTGGGATCGGAGGAATTTCGGTTGATCCGGCCGCTCGGCGGCATCACTCGGCCAGAATCGTTTCAACAATGACTCGCAGTGAGGGAGAAAAGGGCTCAAGACCACAGCGGGAATCAGATTGGAGAGGAGAAACACCGCAGCCAATCGCATGGCTTCCCCACCATGCAGGGAATAGACAAAAGCCTGCACGAGCGGAACGCCGGCGCGTTCCAAGAAGAACAATGCCATCATCAGCAGGCCGCTGAAGACGCAGAACAAATCTTCCATGCGAACAAGGCGGATTGCCGAACCACTGAGGCCGCGCGCCAAGAATGCCCGCAGCGCGATCGCACCGAGATTTGTCCCATAAATCGCCGGCGCAGCCTCAGCGACTCCAAAGGCACCGCCTGCGGCCAAGGTGATCAAGACCATCGCCGCGCCGGTATTGGATTGAAGCAGGGCGGCCGCCGCGACACCAATGCCGAAGGCCTGAAGCGGAGATGAAAGCGCAACTTCGATCGCCTGACGAAACCACGCCTCGTCTTTCAGCGGTGCCAATCCAGCGCCGAGCTGTTCCAGGCCGAAAAGGATAATGCCTACGCCCAGCACAGCACCCGCTATGGTGTTCCATGGTTTGCGCCGCACGGATCCCATGGCAATGCCAGCAACACCGACCACGAAAGCTACAATGGGATGGATATTAAACGCCGCCAGAAATGCCAGCGCTGTGAGTCCGACATTGCACCATACAACAATAACCCTTGCCGACGCCGACTTGATCAAGCCGCTGCCCACCATGCTCACCAGAATAAATGTGACTGCCGTTGCACTCTGCATGAGCGCTCCCGCCACAAGTCCGCAAACGCCAGAAACCCACGGAGTGCCCGTAGCTCCGCGCACAAGCTGGCGAAGCCCTCCCCCACTGAGAGCACGCATATTTTGTCCCGTGAGCTGAAGGCCCAAAAAAAACAGGCCCAGCCCGAGAATGACTCCGTTAAAAATAAACATGGGTCAACGAACTATGCCGAGCCCACCTGCCCGCACAAGATCAGGGTTCGCCTCCAGTGGAATGGCACTCGCCCGCCGCGAAACACTTCATCACGCATCAGGAGGGAACATGGCAGCCTGCCGTGGCGTTTTACCTGTCAGTTTTTTGAAGGTTTTGGCGAAATGGAACTCGTCGTGGAAACCAAGCATCTCGGCCAGTTCCTTGTTGGTGAAACGATGCCGGACGAGCAACTGTCGCGCGCGTTCGATGCGCCGCATGAGGGCATAGCGGGCAGGCGGTTCGCCGGCGAGGGTGGCGAATTTTTTTCGAAAACTCTCGTAGCCCATGCCGCAAGCCTCGGCGATCGAGCGCAGCATTTTTTCATCATCCGCTGCCGCCCTCTCCAAAAGGTCCACCGCTTGGAGGAACCAGGCCGGGCGATGTTCTCTCGCGCCCTTGGCACTGCGGGGTGCAAAAATGCGAGATAAAATCTGCTGCCACATTGTTACGGCCTCCAGCATCGATTGGCCCGGTTGATTCAATTTCGAAAAGAACGGCTGCAGTATCTCCAGTCCGATGCGCGGAGCCTTCCAGTGAAAGACGGGATTTCTCACATCAAAAAGTTCGGCGTCGCGCCAACTTTCGAAAACAGGCCCGCGAAAACAGACATACAGCTCGTTCCAAATGCCGCCCGGTTCGGGCCCATAGGAATGGGCTACTTCGGGAAAAACCAGAATCACATCGCCCGCGCGCAGTGGAACATCAATTCCCCGTGCATCATGATAATTCCCGCTTCCTGCCACCAAATACACAATAGCCCATTGTCCAAAGACACGCGGTTCATCTCGTCGGATGCCGCGTGATTTCGAAATCGTGCCAGCAAGTGTTATTTCGCCTAGAAGCGATGTGCCTGCTGTCTGAACGAGCGATGTTTTCCAGTGGGCAAGGCTTGGAATGCGCATTTACCATTTATTACATAAAAAATACCACCCGCGCCATTCCTCATTTTTTGAACTGCGTCAGAATAGTCCCGTATGAAAACACTCACCTCAGCACCCGTCACCAACCGCACCCTGAGATCCCTCGGTCATGAACTCGAGGTGGACGAGCATTCCTTCGGCTGGTTGGAGGATTCCTCCAGCGTCCGCAACGATCCTGCTGCCCTTCAAAAGCGCATGGATGAAAATGGCTACCTTTACATCAAAGGATTCTTCCCCCGTGAGGTCGTTCTCGAAGCCCGCAAGGTTCTCGTCGAGACACTCGCAAAGGATGGAATTTTTGAAGAAGGCAAACCGCTCATCGATGGCATCCTGAAGGAAGGCGTCCATCCCAAATTCCACACGACCGCCTGGAAAAACCAACCCGCCATCAACCGCGTTGTCTTTGGTCCCGAGGTGCATCAATTCTACAGCGCTTTCCTCGGCGGAACCATCCGGCACTTTGACTACATCTGGCTGCGCACGATGGGCTGCGGTCATGGAACGCCTCCCCATTGCGACATCGTTTACATGGGCCGCGGCACACATCGCCTCTACACAGCCTGGATTCCTTACGGCGAAGTCCCGCTCGAAGTCGGCGGACTCATGATCCTCGAAAAATCCCATCTCCAAGCCGACCGCATTCGCAATTATCTCAACTCGGATGTCGATACGAGCTGCACGAACATCCCAGGACGCGATGGCTGGAAGCATGGCGGACAGCTCACCAACAATCCCGTATCGCTCCGCCAGAAATTCGGCGGGCGCTGGCTCACCTCGGAGTTCCAGCCCGGCGACCTGCTGACCTTCCGCATGGATACGATCCACGGCAGCATCGACAACACAACGCAGCGAATCCGACTCTCGACGGATACCCGCTACCAGCGCTCCGACGAACCCGTCGATGAACGCTGGGTCGGCGAGAATCCCATCGGCCACGGCCCGGATGCCAAGCTCGGCCGCATATGCTAACCCGCCTCGAGAATCCGCCCTCAAGCTAGGCGGCGCTTATTCAGAGGAACAAAGAAACAGCCAGATGTTGATCTGGCTGTTTTTTTTGAAACTCATATGAGAGGCTTTTGACTCGAGTTCTGGCTCCCAAGGAGTGCGATTTATTGGTTTCTTAAATATAATGTCTTCCGACCTTCTTTCCAACACAGCGGCACAAATCTTTATACCCGACAACCGCCCATTGCCGGAGGCCGCCTCACGGGTCACTCATCTTGGCGTGGGAGCGCATCATGACGATCTGGAGTTCATGGCATTCCACGGCATTGTGCAGTGCATGAATAGTAGCGACCGCTGGTTTGGAGGAGTCACTTGCAGCGACGGCAAGGGCAGCTCACGCAGCGGGGTTTTTGCGCAAATGACACCTGAGGAACTCGGAAAAGCGCGAGCGAGCGAGCAGAACAAGGCCGCCGAGATTGGCCATTTTGGATTGATGGTTCAGCTCGGCTACCCGAGTTCTTCTGTGACTGATCCCGCCGACACCCGTCTGCGCGAGGATTTGATAAGGATTTTAAAGGCGACGCAGCCTGAGGTCGTCTACACCCACAACCCGGCGGATAAGCACAAGACCCACTTGGGAGTTTTTGCCTCTCTCCTGAACGCGCTCCGTGCCCTCCCACTCGCGGAACGCCCAAAGCAACTGATTGGATGCGAAGTTTGGAGAGACTTGGATTGGATGCTCGACTCGGAAAAAGTCCGCATGGATGTGAGCGGCCACGACGATCTGGCCCATCGGCTCAACACTGTATTCGCCTCACAAATCGTCGGCGGAAAACGCTACGACCTTGCTGTGACCGGCCGCCGCTCAGCCAATGCCACATTTTACGAGCCGCGCGAAGGCGATGAATCCACTCAGGTTCTCGTTGGAATGGACCTCACTCCCTTGATTCTGGACGACACGCTGAGCGTGTTGGAGTTCACGCGCCAGGCGATCCGCCGTTTCGAAGAAAGCGTCTGCACAGCTCTGAATCCTTATTTTTAAAACACCCTATGGAAGTCATCATCCAACCCAATGCTGAATCGGCCGCCAGAATGGCCGCCCGCCTCTTCACCCACCTCATCCGCACCAAGCCCAATGCGGTTCTCGGACTCGCCACCGGCGGAACCCCAGTGCCACTCTACAAACAACTCATCGAGCAAAACCTCGATTGGTCGCAGATCACCTCGTTCAATCTCGACGAATACATCGGTGTTGGAGCCGAGCATCCGCAGTCCTACCACGCCTTCATGCACGAAAATCTCTTCCGGCATGTGAACATCAATTCTGCAAACATCCATATCCCAGACGGCATGGCGGCAGATCCGGATTTATTCTGTCAAAGCTACGAGGAAAAAATCTGCGCAGCAGGCGGCATCGACCTCCAGCTGCTTGGAATCGGCACAGACGGCCACATTGGTTTCAACGAGCCGACCTCCTCCCTTGCCTCCCGCACCCGCATCAAAACCCTCACCGCCCGCACCCGCAAAGACAACGCCCGCTTCTTCGGCAGCGAGGACGCTGTGCCATTCCATGTCATCACCATGGGTATCGGAACCATCCTCGACACCCGCAAAACCGTCCTCCTCGCGACCGGAAAGAACAAAGCCCGAGCCGTAGCCGAAGCCGTAGAAGGCCCAATCACCTCGATGAACCCTGCCTCCGCGCTCCAACTCCACCGCTCTGCCATCTTCTGCCTCGACGAAGAAGCCGCATCCGAACTGACCCGCACCGACTACTACCGCTGGGTCTTCGACAACAAACCTGCCTGGCAAGTCATCTGATGACATGCCGCAGAGATTAAATTGATAACGGCGTCTCTCGAGATACAGCGAGCGTGCTGGATCAGAGACCATTCATGCCTTGTGAAAGGCTGAGCTTGGGAGCGCGCAAGAACTTCAGCGCATCATCGGCACGCCGTCGCGCAGGAGTTGCTCGACAAAACCAGTATGGTATTTGCCTTGTCGGAAGGACTCGTTGTGCATGATCGCTTGTTGGAAGGGAATCGTGGTCTTGATTCCAGTGATCATGTATTCGTTGAGAGCCCTCGACATGCGTTTGATACAAGCGGTGCGGCTGGAGGCGGTGGCGATGACTTTAGCGATCATCGAATCGTAATTCGATGGAATCGGGTAGCCGGCGTAGGCGTGGGAGTCGATGCGGATGCCTCGCCCGCCTGGCGCGTAGTAGAGGCCGATATTGCCAGGGCAGGGCTGGAAATTTTTCTCTGGATCCTCGGCGTTGATTCGGCACTCAATGGCATGACCGCGAGGCTGGGCCTCAACGACATAGCTACTCAAGTGTTCGCCAGCGGCTACCTGGATGTGCTGCTTCACGAGATCGCATCCGTAGACCTCCTCAGTGATGGGATGTTCCACCTGAATGCGGGTGTTCATTTCCATGAAGTAGAAATTCCCGTCATCGTCCACGAGATACTCGATGGTGCCGGCGTTTGTGTAGCCGACGCTCTGGCAGAGGTTGATCGATGCATCGCCCATTTTTTTGCGAAGCTCGGGAGACATCAGCGGCGAGGGACACTCTTCGACGATTTTTTGGTTGCGGCGCTGGAGTGAGCAGTCGCGCTCACCGAGATGCACGACACGACCGTGCTCGTCACCAAAGACCTGAAATTCAATGTGGTGCGGGTTAACGATAAATTTCTCGATGTAAACCGCACCGTTTCCAAATGCCTTCTCCGCTTCCATGCGGGCGGCGTGGTATCCTTGCACCAGACTGCCTTCGTTGCTGGCGATGCGCATGCCGCGACCGCCGCCACCGGCGACGGCTTTGATCATCACTGGAAAACCAATTTTGCGGGCGATGCGGAGGGCTTCGGCTTCGGTATCAATCGTGCCATCGCTACCAGGCGAAATCGGCACACCAGCCTTGCGGGCGCAGTCGCGGGCGGAATTTTTGTCGCCCATGAGGCGGATCGCCTGCGGTGTAGGACCGATGAACTTGATGTTGCAACTGGCGCAAACTTCGGCGAAGTGCGCGTTCTCCGCCAAAAATCCATAGCCAGGGTGGATCGCATCGGCATCGCAAATCTCCGCAGCGCTGATGATGCGGTCAATTTTAAGGTAACTTTCCGAACTGACAGCCGGCCCAATGCAAATGGCCTCGTCGGCGAGTTGCACATGGAGGCTGTCGATGTCGGGCTCCGAGTAAATGGCAACCGACTGGACGCCCAGTTCCCTACAGGCGCGGATAATACGGAGGGCGATTTCGCCACGATTGGCGATCAGGATTTTTTTAAACATGGCGGGGTGGCCGGATGATTACTTGAGGCGGAAGAGTGTCTGACCGAATTGCACGGGCTTGCCATTTTCGGCGCAGATTTCCGTCACAACGCCAGAGACCTCGGCTTTCACCTCGTTCATGACCTTCATGGCTTCGATGATGCAAATAACGGTGTCCGGGGTGACTTGCTGGCCGACCGTGAGGAATGCCGGCGAATCAGGCGATGGCGCAGAGTAAAAAGTGCCGACCATGGGAGATTTGATTTCGATGCCACCCGAAGCAGCAGCAGGGGGTGGAGTCGAAGCAGACGCTTCTGTGGAGATAGCGGGGAGCGCCCCTGGTTCGCTGACCGAGAAAACCGGCTGGTTGGTCACATACTGAGTGGGGCCAACGGCTCCAGCTGTCTTGAGCGTGATTTTGAAGCCTTCCCGCTCCATTTTGAAAACGGCGACGCCGTTTTTCTTCATGAGGTCGATGAGTGTGCGAATTTCTTTGATGTCCACGGTAGAGGTAGGTTTTTTACTGAGTCGCTATGATGTCACGCGCTTTCTTGCCCGGTCAAGACATGGAATTGCCGAGAGCGCGAACTGGGACTAACCTGCCCGGATGAATTCAGTGGGCATGAGGAGAAATACGTCGCGCTGGGAGACAGCTGCGGCTTTTCTGGCCTCGCTGCTGCTCCATCTTTTTTTTCTGCTGGCGGTGGCTTTTGTCATTTTAAAAAGTCCTGTCATACCCAAGGAAAAATTCCCCGCACTCGAGGAACCTCCTCAGCTCACCATTCTCCCCATGCCAGCCGCGCCGAAAGCCGCGCCGAGATTTGTGAGCACTCCGCCTCAGGAAAAATTGGAGAAAAAACCAAACAAGGACGCGGCATTCGAATCGGACAATGATTCCATCGCAGCCAGCGAAGCCCCGCCCACGGGCCAAGAAATGATGCCATCCCTCGAAGGCCGCGAGGACCAGAGCCTCGACCTGCGCGACCAGCGTTACACCGCGGGTCAGAAGCCCGCTCAAGCAATGCCTGTCGCGCAAGCCGCAGAGCAATCCTCGCCGGAGGCCGCGGCCTCCCCCACCCCGCGGATGGAGACCGATCTGGCTCTCCTCGAAGCGCCGAAGCCAACTCCCAAGCCGACACCGGCCCAGAACGCGAAAACAGCAACCCGCCCCAGCCAGAGCTCGGAATCTGGCTTCCAACCGGAAACCCGCGTGACTCGCCTGCGCGGCAATGTCTCAAACCGGGGCAAAGCCTCGCTGGAAGCGAATGCCACACCACTGGGGCGCTATAAAAAACAGGTCTCCGACGCCATCGGCTCGCGCTGGTATTACTATGTGAATTCCCAGATGGGTCTGCTGAACATCGGCACGGTGGATATCCGCTTCACCGTGACACCCGAGGGGAAAATCAAATCCCCACAGGTGCTATCGAACTCCTCGAATGAGAGCTTCGCCTCAGTCAGCCTTGCTTCGGTGGTGCAGGCTGAAGTCCCTCCCATGCCGCCGGAAGTCGCCAAGCTGATCGAAAACGGTCGCCTCGAAATCGACTTCTCG
>JAPLTI010000325.1:3197-7592 GCA_026398285.1 Verrucomicrobiota bacterium | reverse complement strand
AACATCGGCAAGTAAGAAACCGATTATAAAATCAGTGAACCTGATGACGAAGTAGCCTCGTATCGTACCACGATATTCGTGGCACGATGTTTACAATTAAACACCAACCTTATCTATAAAACGTCTGTCGATATTAACAGTAGCGTTTAATTTATACAAAATTGAATACAATCCGAAAAATGCGCGGTGCAGGTAAATGGCATGGCGCGAACCACGCATGGCACTCGGCTTTCTGAACTCTTTATTAGCCATGATTTCCTCCCCGTGCGACTGCAGTTCATCATAGAAGGTTTTATCACCAAAATAGAAAGTTTCACTTTTCATCGGCTTCGACATATTCTGTATGGCTCTCACTGCTGTATCAAAAAATAAATTTTCCATTTTTAGTAAAAATTAAGATATTTATGCTGTGCTACCTGCATCGACTGTTAGTTCAATGCCTGTAACTAAACTTGCTTCGCTCGATAGTAAATAAGCAACTCCAGAGGCAACATCTTGAGTGCTCACGAGGGTGCGAAGCGCCGAACGCCGTTCTATAGAAGCTAACTTGTCCTCATCAAGACCAGCTGTCATGTCGGTCTTCATATAACCTGGAGACACAGTATTAACAGTTATGCCCATACGACCAACCTCACGAGCCAGGGATCTTGTGAAACCCAGCATAGCCGCCTTGCTCGCCGCATAAACCGAAAGCCCGCTAAAACCTGTCGATCCAATAATAGAAGCAATATTAATTACTCGACCGTGACCAGCAGCCAACATTGAACGGATTGCATATTTTGTAAGTATAATAGTTCCAGTCACATTGACATGCAATAACTCGTGAATCTGACTATCATGCATCGTAGCAAGCACGCCATCATGAGCTATCGCCGCATTATTAACAAGTGCGTAAAGCGACCCATGAGATTTTTTAATGCGGTTTACAAAAGCGTGAAGTTCAGTAATGCGGGCTAGATCTAACTCTTCATAACTAACCTGACCGGAATACTCGGATGCGATGTTCTTTAGTTCGAGTGTATGCTTCCTGCCAGCTGCAACAATATGGTAACCATCGATGGCGAGGCGGCGGACGATGGCAAGACCAAGGCCGCGTGTGCCCCCAGTGACTAAAACAAGTGGCTTTTTTACTTCAATACTCATAAGCGCAATAACTTGCCAGTTGATGTATACTCAAGCGCGTCAACCCAATTAATAATGGCGGGAACCTTATATGGAGCCAGTGTTGAACGGCAGGTCTGTAATATGGATTTCTTGAGATAATCAAGATTAGTCTCTGGCTCTGGTAGAACTAAAGCTTCTACTAAAGAACCGACAATCGGATTAGGACGAGCACGGACACTAACTTGGTTTACACCCGCGATGCGTCGAATACATTCTTCAACTTCTTCAGGATAGACCTTATTCCCACCAACATTAATCGCACCATTTGCTCGCCCGAGGAAATAAAACCTATTTTCCCCGTAACGAACTAAGTCACCCGAGTCAATCCAACCATTAGAATCTGCAATCGGTGAATTGTTATCGAGAAATTGTTGACCGCCAACTTTAGGGCGAAGAAGAAGTATATTTTCATCATTAACTTTTAGTTCAACATCTGCTGGTGGATTTAAAAGCCAGTCAGCAGGAAAACCAGCACGACCATCTGTTACAGAAAAACCTACACCTGCCTCCGTGGATGCATAGACATGCGTTATTCGCGCAGATTGGAAAATTGCCGTTAGTTGTTTAAGTAATTTTTCATCAGCGATCTCTCCACCTAAAGTAATTCGCTTAAGTGACAATGCACGCGCCTCTGGTAGCATCATCAAACGGCGCCACCATGTCGGCGTGGCAGAAATCGCATTGCACCCTGCTGCGATTAGAGATTTACATACACCCCTCAAACCATCACTACGATCTAAGAAAATGAGCTTAGAACCACCAAGTAGCGCCTGAAAAAAAACTTGTAGACCTGCGAAACGGGCGAGCTCATAAATAAGTCCCCAGTTAAGGCAACGCCCCTTATCAAGGTTTTTCCGCACTGTGCGTGTCAATGTGGCAAGCTTGTGATTTACCAATTTAGGGTCGCCTGTGGTTCCCGAGGTTGGAATTATCCATGATGTATCATAAACAACATGGCCTTGGGCAAAGTTGTTTGGGGTATCTAGATTTGCTATACGAATAACTTTATTTGCTGATAAATCGGAGCGGTTAGTTATCAGACAGGAAATACCAGCTTTGGTTAAATATCTATTAAGCAAAAGTTGATCACATGACGCAGGAACCAACAAAACTGATCTGCACCGACCCTCCGAAGCCAGTATTCCGATAGCGAGTAACTCATCCGAGGTAAATGCTAATGCAATATTATCTTGGGGAATTAGACAAGAAAGATTTGAAACTTTTTTTAGGACTTCCTCAACAGAAATCCACCCCCCACAACCATTCCAAAAAGTTGCTTTTGAATCTCGGTTAGAAAGAGCACTTAAAAGTGAGATCACTCTTTTTTATCCTCAAAACGTTGATAAACAGAAACCAATTCACCGAATGTCCGAGGGTAAAATGGTTCAGACATAAGAGTGAAAGGATCATAGCCGCACTCCGTTTCCAGGCGTGTTATTAAAACCGCAAATCCAAGCGAATCAAGACCAGATTGCAATAACAATAAATTATCAGCGAAGTGAGTTGGAACTGGAGAACCTACCTCATTGAGCAATTGAGAAAACTCTCTTTCTATAATATTACGAGTATTCATAAATATCTCTATTAAAATTTTTAAAAATTAAAGTAAGACTTTTTTAATATATTAAATCCGCGCACTTGATTAGTTCCCTAATTCCCTTGTCTAATGTAATGCTGGCCTCATATCCAAGTTTGTTGATTTTTTCGTAGGAAACCTTGTAGTTCCTCTTGTCGGCATCCTCGCCGATATCTGCATAGTGGAAAAGAACATCGGGAATATATTTTGAATGATTTATTCATTTCTACACATAAAAAAACGCTTATATAATTTAATAACTCACTTAATTTTAAGATTATTTAGTATGGATAGCAATTGGAATAGAAATCAATGCAGGCTTTCAGTCCTTCTTCTTGTGGGGTGAATTGGAAATATGGGAAGACTTTTCGAAATCTTTTGTCATCCATCACCTTTTTTGGGGCCCCATCCGGCTTGGAATGATCGTAGCGCACTTTGCCGCCGTATCCGCATGAGACTCGAATGATATCGACCAACTCGCGCACGCTTAATCCAAAGTGCTGCCCAATATTCAAAGGCTCACTCAGCCCGACCATTCCAGGATTTTGTAGATATTCCACAACGATCCTGCCGAAGTCCGGGGCATAAAGCCACTCGCGAATGGCCACGCCGGTGCCCCAGACTTCAACTTCACTGGCATTCTCCAGCTTGGCTTTTACAAATTTGGCCGTAAGGGCATTCAATGCATGGGCTTTGTTCGGATCGGTCGAATCATGTGGGCCATACATATTCGGAACCAAAAAATAAATGGAGCGGATTCCATATTGCATCTGGAAGGACTCGCCGACCCAATACATCAGACGACGAGTGGCGCCATAGGAAAGAACCGAGCGGTGCAACGGACCGTTCATCAATTCATCCTCTACGAATGTTTCCTCTGTAGCAGGATACGCGCAATTTGCGATCGGATTAATCACGCGTGCCTCAGGCGCTTTTCTGGCGATGGCTTGGTAAAGAGCCAAGACCATTGCTGAATTGTCTTCTATGATATCAGCGGCGTTTTGCGTGACATAATTCAAGCTGCCGACATGGGCGGCGCAGTTCACCACAAAATCAGGCTTCACTTCGGAAAGCAATTTCTCGACTTGGGCGATATCACGGAGATCAATGCCCGTTTTACGGGAGGCCCCCACCCAAGAAAAATTGTTCTTTTCCAAGACTTCACCAACATTTTTTCCAACGAAGCCAGTATGTCCGAGTAGTAGAATTTTCATATTTTTTACCAACCTTTTTTTATTGCCTCGCAAACATTGTTTAAATCTTCATCGCTCATCCCGTAGTGAATGGGAAGAGAAACCTGCTCTTGATTGAAAATTTCTTGGCCAGGCAAATCCGCCCGGGTTCCTCCAAAAACCTTGTTTTTATCGATACGGAGGTGGACCACGGAAGCAGGCACTCCTCGACCAGCGAGTGCACGAATGAAATCCTCACGCCTTTGCACCCGAATCGTAAACAGCCAGTTTCCCGAGAATCGGTCAGATTCTTTCCGCAGGAGGCGAATGCCGTCGATACCCGCAAGGTTTTGGTGGTAGGTCGCAGCAATCTTGGCGAGGCGGGCTTTGATTTTTGGAAAATCTTGGAGATTTCCAAGCCCGACTGCCGCAGCCAAATCGTTCATGTGGTATTTGTAGCCGACCCGGTCCGCATCGTAGATG
>JAPLTI010000325.1:0-3181 GCA_026398285.1 Verrucomicrobiota bacterium | reverse complement strand
CTTCCTCCCGCAGGCAGCATAAGCCCCCGCCGTCACCAGTGGTGATGTGCTTGATGGCTTGAAAGGAAAATGCCGTGAAGCGTGAAATGGCACCAATCGGCTTACCACGATATTCGGCGCCGAGCGCGTGTGCGGCATCCTCGATCACAGCGATCCCAGAATCTGTGCAGAGGGCGTTTATTTCATCAAGATCACAAGGATAACCGCCCCAGTGAACTGGCATGACAGCTTTGGTTTTTTTGGTGATTTTTGCAGCCAAAGATTTTGTGCAAATATTGCCAGTATCAGGATCAATATCGCAGAAAACAGGCTTGGCTCGCTCGGCGAGAATGACCATTCCGGTAGCAATAAATGTCTGTGCAGGAAGAATCACTTCATCATCTGGCCCGACACCAGCAATCAGCAGGGCCAAGTGCAAAGCTGTAGTCCCGCTATTCAATGCGACAGGGTGAGACAGGCCCAAGCTACTCGACAAATGAGATTCGAACTCGCGAACCAATTTGCCTTCGCTGATAAAAGTCGTTCGCAGGGCCTCCGTCGCCTTTACTATCGAGGCCTCGGAAATGTGTGTGTGGAAGAAATTCATAGTTTATTTGATTTCACCTTGAGGACCTTGGCAGGTCCAATTTAAGGCAGGCCACACAATTACATCCTCGCGTGGGGTGGAAAAGAAACCACGTGCGAGACTAGTTTCATCCATCGGGTCCCACAAGGTAATAGTCAGGAAGTCAGTAACCCCATGATGGAATTTCCTGGGACTTCCACTGTCCAATGCCACGCTTAACTTGTATTCGTTTCCGTTGAGAAAATGTGGGGGCATCGTAACCTTGGATACATAAGAACCAGGAGCGGCTTTTTTCCTACCATCCCAGTCGAGCGTGGCATCTAATGCAATAAGCGCAGTCACATCGGTATTTGTTTTGAGTTGGATATTGGGATTAACGGGAATTCCCACCAAGTTTCTCCACTGAATTTCGATGTGCCAAGGCTCGCTTGTGCGAAAACGCAAAGATGGACGCCCTTCAGAATCCAAAACGCGAATCCTGTCAATGATGGCATCAGCGTCTTTTGGAAATTCGATAACATCGTAAACGGGTGAGTCCTCTTTGACTTGACCATGCAGGTAGAGCGCTACCGCCTCGTGGACGCTTCCCGTGGAGTTGGAAACGCCATTCTCCAGATAAATCGCCCGATCGCATAGAGCTTGTAACGAGGTCATATTGTGGCTCACAAAGAGAATCGTGCGGCCATGGCCGGCGACATCCTTCATTTTGCCCAGGCATTTTTTTTGGAATTCCGCATCGCCGACGGCAAGGACTTCGTCCACGATCAAAATCTCCGGAGCTATACCGCTTCACCGGTGTATCGATGAATTGCTCGACGCCGGCGAAATCGACGATTTCGTCGAACTTGGAGCGGATTTCGGCTTTGGTCATGCCGAGGATGGCGCCGTTGAGGAAGATGTTTTCGCGTCCGCTTAATTCGGGGTGAAACCCAGTGCCGACCTCGAGAAGCGAGGCGATGCGGCCTCGGACTCGTATCTCACCGCTGGTGGGCTCGGTGATGCGGCTCAGAATCTTCAGCAGAGTGCTCTTGCCCGCTCCATTACGACCAATAATCCCGACAACCTCCCCGGGCTGGACGTCGAACGACACATCACGCAGGGCCCAGAAATCGGAACTGCCTGCGGCAGAGTTTGCAGTTTTCAGTGTTTCAGTTTTCAGCTTTTCAGAATTTCCCTCTTCCAGCGGTTTAGTTTTTTTGAAACGGGCAAAAAACGCTTCCACCTCGTCGCGCATCGTCTGCGCGCCAATGGTGCCAAGCTTATAGCGCTTCGAGATTCCTTTGACTTCAATAATGGGTTTGGACATTTAACGGACAGGTTTAATTTTAACCACCGATTTCACGGATTAACACGGATGGGGAAGCAGTGGGGCTACGCTTGGCAAGCCAAGCTGGCGCTGTGTTTTCAAATCCCTCCGCAAGCGAGCTTGCGTGGGCTTTCCAAAAACACATCGCCCTCTCGCTTCGCGGAAGGCCCCACTGCGTTGCGCTCTGCGCACTGAAAATACCTCCGCAAACGAGCTTGCTCGGGATTCCAAAACACATCTCCATTTCGCTGCATGAAAGACCCCGCTGCGTTGCGCTCTGCGCACTGAAATTTGAATTTCATCTAAAAAAGCGATGCTGTTCATTCGCGAAGCAAATGGAGCAGTGATTTTGAAGGACTATCTGCAAGCTTGATTGCGAGTGGGACTGCAAAGGCACCGCCAGGCTGAGCACCGGCCGGAAGAATTCGAGCGAATGCTCAGCCCCGTCAAGCGGCTTGAGAAGAATTAGTCGGCGGAAGTTCCCGGAAAAAACCTTTGCTTTCCATCTTACTCCAAAACTCTTTATCGCAAGGCTTACCTCCAATCTCTTCCACCCAGCGATCAAACTCTTTATCCGACATACCTGCCGTTACAGACTTCTCAGGCAGCGTGCCCCGTTCAAGACTCATTCCAGCGTTTGGCATAGTATTCATGGTTTTGACGAAACTCATTTAAAGCATATTCGTAGGCACGGTTGAAATCAAGCCCATTTAACCACACTTTTTCAAGCAAGCGCCCAGATTTTGATAACCGGTCAAAATGAGCAATACCGTGAGCTGTATCAAAACGGGCTACGATAAAAAGTTCACCTGCGGAATTAATGAACATCAAGCGAACAACACCCAGGCGGCGAGGGAAGCCGCGCGGAAGACTGCCATAGGCAACCCCACAGGGGCGAGATGAGCGGGAGCGAACAATTCAAACCTCTCAACGATACCATTCTCTCGAAAACTTTCCGATACGATGTAATATCCATTCCCAAGCTCAATGTTAAAATCTTTTTCAGGCATGTTAGTCGTGTTTACTCCGTCACCAACAATTCGCTTTCAGCAACCTCGCCGCCAGCTGGCTCGCTTATACTACCAAGCTGATAGCGCTTGGAGATTCCTTTGACTTCAATAATAGGTTTAGACATTTAACGGAAAGGTTTAAATTTAACCACCGATTTCACGGATTAACACGGATGTGGCAGCAGTGGGGCTACGCCTGGGCAAGCCAAGCTGGCGCTGGGTTTTTAAATCCCTTCCCAAGCTCACTTGTGCGGGATTCCAAAAACACATCGCCCTTTCGCTTCGCGGAAGGCCCCCACT
>JAPLTI010000012.1 GCA_026398285.1 Verrucomicrobiota bacterium | reverse complement strand
ACGCTCGATGCCCTCCCCGATGAGGGCCTCCAACACGGTGGCATCCGTCTCGGCGATCAAAAAGCTGTGCGATAGCACGGCTTGGTCCTCGTCGTCGATCGTCACAATCCAATCATGCCGCAGGATCGCTGCATGGTTCAGGCGGTGGAGAAAAGCCGGGGTGCCCGCATGCTCGAGATCCACATCGGGCATTTCGATTTCAACCATGCCGAGTGTGGGTCGAACAGGGTGCGGGGCCACGCGAACGACGCCAGCATGGAAGTCGAGTTCGAACCCTAGGCAATCGCGCGCAGCGGACGGATCATTGCCGCTTTGTGAAAGGAAAGCCTGAACGAGTGAGGCAAACATGGACGTCGGGAGTGTGTTAGGCATGAGAGTGGTCGGTCGAGGGAGTTTTTATGACAAGTTCAAACCAGCTTCGGAAGGAGATTTTTTCGAGGAATTTGCTGCTCACAGGATTTTTGAGAGGCGTTTCGGAGGAGGGCCTTTTTTGTGAACGTTTTAATCCCGCTCGATGTGGAGCACCCGGCCTTCGGCCGTGATGTCGAGCTCGTAGGGGCGGTCATTGGCTCGGCCTTGGAGCTCGAAGAGGCGGGTGGCACCGCGCTGCTGGAGGTTGGCCTCGGTAAGGACAAAGCCAGGAATCTGGGCCTTGGCGGCGGCGAGGACATTTGCAGGGACTTCGTTTTTCGGGATGTCGTTGTCGAAGTCGTCGCTGTCATTCGTGTAGCCGGGCGCGACGGGAACGGGCTTGGTGGCACAGGAGGTGAGCAGAGACAATGAGGCCGCTGCAGCGAGTAGGAGGGTGGTGGTTTTTTTCATATGGAGGTCGGTGGTAGTGGTTTAAGTTTTAAGACTCAAAGAATCCGGGAGGCGGGAGAGAATATCGGGCGCCAGAGAATCGAGTTTGGAAAAGGCGAAGCATTGTTTGCCGAGGTCTTTTAATGAAGCTCCCAGGTGGTAGAGATCATGTTTATCAATAAGGAGGAACCGGTCGTGGAAGCCGTCGAGGGGATGGATTGCGACTGGTGGATATTGGGCATTGTGCTTTTCGAGATCCAACGCGAGTTGGCGACTGATTTTCCGCGTGAAAATGGTGGCGCTGGTGGATGCTTGCCGCTTCGAAAGCATCAGAAGAACGGACTCGTCCACATAATTATCCACAAGAATGATCGAACTTTTCGCTTTCCGGATGAGAGAGGTGACAAATGCATAGGCATCGAAAATCTGGCCGTTGAAAAAGATGCCCTGCGCGGGGGTGTGGTTGCCGTGGCTTTCCAACAGCGAGAAAATTTCCTCGATCTTGTGATCGGAGAAAATTTGGCGGCGTTCGACTTGGTCGAGACGCTCGAAAATTTTGGCGTGGTGGAGGATGAATTTACGCATGGCCACGAAGGCCCTCATGATCTGGATACCCACAGCGACGGCGCGTTCGCTGCGCAAGACGGCTGTGAGCGCCGCCACGCCCTCCTCGGTAAAGGCATAGGGCAGGTAGCCTCCCAAGTGGCGCGAGGAAGGTATCGCATTTTGCGATACCAGCTCGTGGACCTCGCTGCGGGTAAGCTGAAAGAGGAAGTCCGGGGGAAAGCGGTTGGCATTCCTTTTCACCTGCTCGCGTAGGCGGATGGGCTTGACCTCAAAAAACACAGCCAAATCGCGATCGAGCAGGACTTGAGCCCCGCGGAGTGTGAGAATCCGCTCCGCAACTTGGTGGGGAGTCGGAGCTTCAATGAGAGTCGAAGGCTGGTTTTCAGCGGGCATGGGGATTGGAGTTTTAAGAATCGGAGTCTTATCGTCGGAGGCAGATCGTAGAGATGGCGTCTCGCTTGCCAGTGAAGCAAATCCGCAGCGGGGCGCCCGCGCTACATTTCGGAAGTTTTTTAATTTTCAGCATTTTCTTCCCCTCCGTGTTCTCCGAGTCCTCGGTGGTTAAATCACGGAGCAGGCGGGGCCGTGGGCGCGGGGAGGGACTTAAACAAGTCCAGCACTTCCTGGCGGGGTTCGCGAGTGATGTCGCTTTGAACAGAGAAGTCGTCCATCAATTGCGAGGCCTCGATGTTGGCCGGGTTGCCATAAAAATTCAGCGGGATTTTTTCTTTGGGCAAATTGAGGCCGAGTCCAGGGCTGGCGGAGGTGACAAGCTCGCCGGCGATGCGGGGATCGAGGATGAAGTCGATGAATTGATGGGCGGCGTCGGCCTTGGTGGAGTTCGCTGGAATGGCAAGGACGGTCATGTATTTCAAACTGCCTTCGGTGGGAGTGATCCACTCGAATCGGCCGGGATACTCCGTCATGAGTGAGTAGGCATCTCCGCTGTAGAGCAGCGCGGCACCGAGACGACCCTCGACGAAGTCCTTGCGGAGGGCATTGAAAGCGGCCGCATGATCGTTGCTCCAAACAGCACTGGAACCGGGGGCGATGTTTCGCAGCCAGTCCTTCAGAATGGATCGGGAGGCCCGCAAATTGTCGGTGGAGAGTTCATTCACGGAGGCGCCGAGGGAGAGCAGCGCGGCAGCCAGCAAGTCGCGCTGGTCAACCATCACAGCCACTCCACCGGGGCGGGGCTTGCGGAAGGCGTCCATGTAGCCGGTCACAGGAGGCTGCGGCACGCTCTTGTTCACGAGAATACCCATGGCGGCGACATCGAAGGGGATGCGGAATTTACCTTGGGCATCGCCTGCAGCCTTGCTCCAGACGGACTTGATCTCGGAAATGTTGCGGATTTTTTTGAGATTCAACGGAACCAGTCGGTCGCGGTCGCGCATGGCCCGCACGACATCGTTGGATAGGATCAGGAGGTCGAAGGCTTCCTTCTTACGGTAGAGAAAATCTGCGGCCTCCATGCTGGAAATAGTCGAAACGACTTCGACGGGGATGCCGGTTTTTTCGGTAAAACTCAAACACACCTCGCGCGGGATCGAGCGCTCATAGGCGAGGACTCGCAGCATATCAGGGGCGTCGGCAGCGCGGAGAGGAGCGGCAACGAACAGCAAAGCGGAGAGGAAGAGGGCGAGCGTTTTCATTTCAGTCCAATGCGGCCGAGGGGCTGGATGTTGATCTCCTCGGTGAGTTCCTGGTGGGAGAGCACGGGGAGGTCGGGAAGCTCGAGTTCCACGAGCTTGCGAAGGAAGCGGCGGATATCCATGGAGGTAAGGATGACAGGTATGCGCTCGCGCTGGAGGGCACCGCCGACCTTGGCCTTGATCTCGTCAACGAGCTTTTTGGATGTGGCGGGGTCGAGCGCTAGGAAGCTTCCGCCCGAGGTCTGGCGAATGGCTTTGCGAATGGTCTCCTCGGTCTGCGGCTCGAGCAGATAGACGACGAGGATATTCTGCCCGCCGCTGAATTTGTAGCTGATGTATCGCCGGAGGGCGATGCGGACATACTCGGAGAGGATGAGCGTGTCCTTTTCCTTCGGAGCCCACTCGATGAGGGCCTGAAAAATGAGACGCAGGTTGCGGACGGAGATGTCCTCCTGCACGAGGCGCTGGAGCACCTCGGCGATGCGCTGGGGCGGGATGACCCGCTGCACCTCGCGCACCAACTCTCCAAACTCCGTCTCCATGCGCGTAAGAAGGCCCTTGGTCTCCTGCAGGCCCATGAAATCGGAGGCGTAGCGGCGCAGGACGAGAGAAATGTGGAAGCTCAGGAGCTTCGGCGGCTCCATGTAGGCGATACCTGCCTCGACGAGACGCGGCTGAGAAGCCAGAGGCACCCAGAATGCGGCGCGACGGTCTGGCGGCTTCTCAACGGGCTCGAACGGGATATTGAAAAGCGAGAGGTTCTCCTCAGTCTCGCGGACGTACAGGTAGCCGGGGCGGATGATGCCGTCGGACATCGGCACCTCTTGGAGCATGATCTGGTATTTGCCTGAGTGGAGATTTTGATTGAAGCGGAGGTAGATTCCAGGGAATGGCACGCCCAGGTCGAGATAGAGGGCCTTGCGCACCTGCACGAGTTCGGAGTTCAGCCTCTCGGCAGTGACATGCTCCTGCACGGCGGCATCCACCTCGAGCATGATCGGAACCGTGATCGAAAATTCGGTGGAGCTGTCCTCCTCGTCGTCCTGCTCGGAGGGTGGCGCCGCGGCACTTGGCTTAGCCCCGTCGGCCCCGGCATGCAGGCGCTCGGTTCGCCTTCGCCCTTTCATCTTCTCCGCCGCGCGCTGCAGGGCAAAACCGAGAGCCAGAATGACGGCCGCGAGGATGAAGAACTGAACCTTGGGAAAGCCAGGGATGAGGCCCATGACAAAGACCACGATACCGCCAATGATGAGTGCCTTGGGTGCGGCAAAGATCTGCTCGACGATGTCGCCACCGAGACCGCCGCTGTCATCGCTGCCGTCGCGGGTGATGATCATGGCCGCGCAAATGGAGATGAGGAGGGCGGGAATCTGGGAAATCAAACCGTCGCCGATGGTGAGGATCGAATAGGTGGTGACGGCCTTGTCGATGGCCATGCCCTTTTGGGCAACGCCAATCGCAATACCGGCGATGATATTGATGGCTGTAATAATCAACGAGGAGATGGCATCACCTTTGACGAACTTCATGGCGCCATCCATCGCGCCGAAGAGTTGGCTCTCCTTCTCGATGACGCTGCGGCGGGCCTGGGCGTCCTTGACCGTCATGTTGCCAGCGCGAAGGTCGGCATCGATACTCATCTGCTTGCCGGGCATGGCGTCGAGAGTGAACCTTGCCGCGACCTCAGCCACACGCTCGGCACCTTTTGTGATGACGATGAATTGAACGATGAGGATGATGAGGAAAATCACCACGCCTACGACGAAATTTCCCGCCACCACGAAGTTGCCGAAGGTGTAGATGATCTCGCCGGCGTAGCCATCCACCAGAATCATGCGGGTGGTGGTGATATTCAGCGACAAGCGGAAGAGTGTGGTGACAAGAAGCAGGCTGGGAAAGGTCGAGAAGGCCAGCGCGCTTTTCATGTAAAGCGACATGAAAAGCAGCACGCAGGAGATGCCGAGATTCACTGCGATGAGGGTATCCAGGACGAATGCCGGAATCGGCACAATCATGAGCGCGATGACGCAAACAATAATTGTGGCAATGTAGATGTCGCCGTAACGCTTCGAGGCAAAGGCGAAATTCTGCAACCGCAACAAGAAGGCTTCCATCACAGTCCCCCTCCCTCTTCCCGGCGGGATTTGAGGAATACGAGAGCCTCGGCGTCGCTTTCCGCGGTGTTGCCCAGACGGCGTGCGGAGATGGCTTTGACCAAGTGGCAAAGGGACTCCTCATCCGGCGGCAGGCCGAGTTCCAAGGCCTTCGAGGCGCTGGCGGCAGCCTCGGGATTTTTTTCGAGAGCCAATTGGATCGTGGCCAGTGTGCGCCAGGCGGTGGGATTCATGGCATCCACCACGGTCATAAGCTCGAAATAGCAGATGGCGCGCTCGGGGCGGCCGTAGCGGGCATTCAGGTAGCCGAGGAGGTGCAGGGTCTCCCGAACGGTCTGGATCGGCATGGCGTTGGAATCCCCCATTGGAATCAGCCTCCGACCATGACCCGCCGCAAGGCTTCGAGGAGTTGAAGGTTTTCGCAGTCTTCCTGAAGCAGGGCGAGGCCGGACTGAAAGGCCTCATCACGGCGAGGATAACCGGCGCGCAGATCACGCAATCGCCCGCTGAGATTGTCAAGATGCTGACTATAGGAGGCAGCGCCAATGAGGCTGGAGGTCATTTCCCGAGGCTTCAGCGAGTCGGTGAGAAACAAATCCACCGCCTGATCCTGAAAAAGCTTGGCCAACTTACTGGGAACGGCCTGCTCGCTCATCGAGGGACGGTTCAATGGCAGCGTCGGTGAACTCTGGCCGCTGGCGGCGTAGGAGACCTTCTCGATTCCCGTGCGGAAATCAAGGGCGCCAGTGGAGTTGGTGACGGTAGCCATGGAGTGACAAAGCCTATACAGCTTCGGCCATATTGTGAAGTTTTGTGAGGCGGTCGAGGGCTTCAAGCACATCGGCACCACGGAGGCCATCAAGCGGCAGGCTTTGCATCAAAACATTGGTCCTGCCGAAATCGGTGCGCCGGCAACGCACGCCGTGGCCTTCGTTTTTTTCAAAGTGGAGAAGCTCCAACAGGCGAGCGGCTGAAGGCGTGTGCGAATACTGGTGCGAGCGCGAGAGGCTCACAAAAAGTTCGTCCCTGCTTGAGACGAGACAAAGCGTGTCGGAGGGCTCGATTTCGAGCACGAGGCTACCTTCGGATGGGAATTCCAACCCGCCCATGCCTAGAAGTTCTCCGAATTCTCTGATAATGGAGTCAATCATCCGAGAGCCGCCTCCTCTTCGTCGATGGAGTGGTCGATCGCCTTCTGCATGGCATCGAGGACACGCTCGCGGGTTTCGGGTTTGTCATAGGCACGCGGAGGGAGGTTCCGCACCACATCGCGGAACTGGGTGAGGAAATTGATGGTCGGCTCGAGGGGCGGGAGGTTGAAATCCAAGGCCATTCGCACGAAGTCGGCATCCGAGACACGGCCGCCATTGGCCGAGTCCAACATGCCAGTCATCAGGCGGAAGGGGGCCACCGGCACGGAGTTGTTTGTGGTTTTATGGAACTTCGTGAGCAGGTCGCGGCTGGAATTGTGGGCATTCCCAAGGAAACGCACCTGCTGCAGGCCATCGACCACCTCGCCCAGCTGTGCAGGCTCGCCAGAGGGACGCGAGGCCGCCAGATCCGCTGCCAGTGCGCTCGTGAGAAAATCAATCGTCGCCGAGAAATGTTTCTCAAATTCCGGTCCATCCGCCACGGGAGTCTCGCCGGGGAGGTCCTGCCGCCCGCTGAATTGGCCTAGATGCGAGGCGATGTGTCGGTAGGATGCCGAGGGTGATTGGTAGCCGAGCACTGACTGCCGGTAGAAATCACGC
>JAPLTI010000269.1 GCA_026398285.1 Verrucomicrobiota bacterium | reverse complement strand
TGCAGCCATGAGGAGTCGAACCTCAAACCTTCTGATCCGTAGTCAGATGCTCTATCCAATTGAGCTATGGCTGCGTTTAAAGCAGGGCGCAGAGTAAAGACGAAGATTGAGCGGGAGTCAACCGGGATTTTAAATTTTTTTTCGCCGGTTTTTTTGTTGGGGCTCAGGCTTTGACGCGTTCGATTTCGGCACCGAGTTCGTTGAGTTTTTCGTCGATGGAGTCGTAGCCGCGGTCGATGTGGTAGACGCGGTTCACCTCGGTGATGCCGTCGGCTTGAAGGCCGGCGAGAACGAGTGCTGCTGAGGCGCGGAGGTCGCTGGCCATAACGGGGGCGCCGCTGAGTTGGGGGACGCCGGTGATGACGGCGGTGGCTCCCTGGAGGTCGATATTCGCGCCCATGCGTTTGAGCTCGGCGATGTGCATGAAGCGGTTTGGGAAGACGTGTTCGCTCACAACGCTGATGCCGTCTGTGTTTGCGAGTAGGGCACACATCTGGGCCTGCATGTCGGTGGGGAAGCCGGGGTAGGGGACTGTGTCGAGTTTCAGGGGACGGCGTTTGGTGCCGGGTGCGATGGAGATTTTGTTGCCGTTGGATTCGATGTGGAAGCCAGCCTCGCGGAGCGGGGAGATGACGGCTTGGAGGTGCTCGGGATTGACGCGGTGGAGGGTGACTTCATCCCCCGAGATGGCTCCGGCGACGAGGAATGTCCCGGCTTCGATGCGGTCGGGAATGACTTCATGCTCGGCGCCGTGGAGTTCTTTCACGCCTTCGATGGTGATCGTGCGGGTTCCGGCGCCTTCGATTTTCGCGCCCATGGCGATGAGGAAATTTGCGAGATCGACGACTTCGGGTTCCTCTGCGGCTCCGTCTATGACGGTGGTGCCATCCGCCAGCACGGCTGCCATCATGACATTTCCGGTGCCAAGGACTGTGGACCCGAATGTGCTGCGTAGGGAAACAGTCGCCCCGGTGAGCTTGGGAGCGAGAACCTTCACATTGCCGCCGCTGACTTTTACGGCCGCGCCGAGGGCCTCGAAGCCACGCAGGTGGAGATCGATCGGTCGGTCGCCGATGACGCAGCCACCTGGAAGAGAAACGGTGGCTTCATGCTCGCGGCCGAGTAGTGGGCCGAGGATACAAACGGAGGCGCGCATTTTGCGCACGATGTCGTAGGGGGCTTGGGTGGCACGCGAGATCGTGCAGGGTTCCTTGGTGAGGAGAGTGGCGGCGAGTATCGGGAGTGCGGAGTTTTTTGAACCGCTGATTTTGACGTTGCCGCGCAAACGGCGTCCGCCGTGAACCAAAATTTTATCCATGTCTTGCTGAAACGAATCGTTGAACGTCTTGATAATCGCGATGGGCTGCGATGTCTCGATAATTGTTGTCAGCGAGAAGTGCCATGGTGCGCTCGGCTTGGTCGTGTCCGATTTCTAGTGCGAGCAGTCCGCCGGGAGAGAGTCGGGATGGGGCCTCGGCGATGAGTCGTTCGACGAGCACGAGACCGTCCGGGCCGCCATCCAGCGCGGTGAGGGGATCCTTTTGGACCTCGCGTGAGAGGTTGGGAATATCGGCGCTTGGGATGTAGGGGAGGTTGGCGGCGATAACGGCGAAGGTCTCTGAAACAGCGGCGAGAAGGTCGGATTGGAAGAAAGTCATGCGCGCTTCGAGTTGGTGGCGGGCGGCATTTTCTTGTGCCAGCGAGAGGGCCGAGGGCGAGAGGTCGCAGGCGGAGACTTTGGAGGCGGGCAGTGCGAGTGCCAGACTGATGGCAATCACACCGCTGCCAGTGCCCACGTCCAGGATGCTTGCCGCGTCGGGTGAGCTTTTGAGGATGAGTTCCACGAGTTGCTCGGTCTCGGGGCGGGGGATGAGTCCCCGGGCATCGCAGGTGAAAAGGTGCCCGCAGAACTCCGCTGTGCCGAGGAGGTGCTGGAGGGGGATGCCCTCGGAGCGCCGCTTTACTAGGTCGCGCAGGGGAGCGCGTTCTTTTTCGCCGAGCGGACGCTCAAACTCCAGATAGAGCTCGATGCGCTTCTTTTTGCCGAGGACATGGGCGAGGAGATACTCGGCATTCAGGCGCGGGCTTTCCACGCCTTGTTTATCCAAGTAGGAGGTCGCCGCGTTGAGGACTTCAAGCGTGGTCATCAAGGCAGCGGGATGCCCCCGAAATCAGCAATATTAACCACAGAGGACACGGAGAGCACGGAGGATGAGGAGTCGGCAACTGCATAGGAATTCCTCACATTCTGTCAAAAAAACCGTTTTCCTGATGCATGCACTACTCGGGACTTTTGGCCTCGAGAGCTTTGACGCGATTGTAGAGTTTGCGAATGTTTTTCAGCAGAGCGTAATTTTCTTTGTATTCGCGGATGGGTTGGGCCGGGGCGCCGAACATGATTGTTTTTGACGGCACATTTTTGGCCAACCCAGACATGGCGCCAATCATGACTTGGTCGCCGATTTCGATGTGTCCACTGAGGCCGACCTTGCCGGCGAGCGTGACGTAATTTCCGATGCGGGTGCTACCGGAGATGCCGACTTGGGCGCAGAGGATGCAATGCTCGCCAATCGTCACGTTGTGGCCGATCTGGACGAGGTTGTCGATTTTCGTGCCGCGTTGAATCCAAGTGCGGCCGAAGCGGGCGCGGTCCACGGCGGAGTTGGCACCGATTTCGACATCGTCGTCGATCTGAACAGTGCCGGTTTGTGGGATTTTCTGCTGTTTCCCATCGCGGAATTCATAGCCAAAACCATCGGCTCCCACCACAACTCCGCAATGAAGAATGACCTGGTTGCCGATGCGGCAACGCTCACGGACTGTAACATTTGGGTGAAGATGGCAATTTTCGCCTAATGTGCTTTGTTGTCCGATAAAACACCGGGCTTCAATGACGGATCGGGCACCAACTTTGGCTCCCGCTTCGATCACCACATGGGCTCCGATGGAACAAGCCTCGCCGATCTCTGCATCCGGCGAAATGACCGCAGTCGGATGAATGCCTGGCTCCCGAACAATGGGTTGCGGGGTGAAGAGAGGAAGAATCTGTGCAAACGCCGCCGCTGGATCTGGCACAAACAGGCCGTGGGTTGGAATCTCCTCGGTAAAGGACTCGGGAAGAAGAACGGCCGTTGCGCGAGTCTTCCTCAGCGCGTTGATATACTTGGGGTTTCCGAAAAAAGAGATGTCGCCTGGATTGGCGTCGGCCAAGGAGGCCACATTCGAGATCTCGACATCCCCCGCTTCCGGAGCGAGCCGGGCGTTCACACGCCCGGCGAGGTCACGGAGAGTCATTACTTCTTGGGGGCAGCAGCCTTGTCAGCGTCTTTGTTCAGCGTGTCGATGATGTCCTTGCTGAAATCGAGGTTCGGCGCGGAGAAGAGGACGACGGGAACTTGGCCCATGCTCATGCCAGATTTGTCGAGGACGATGTCGTAGGCTGCGCTTTTGACCTTGTCGTTAACGATCTTCATGATGTCGTCAATGATATCTTTGCGCATGCGGACGAACTGCTCTTGAAGTTGGCGCTCGCGGGTGCCACGGAATTCCGCGATTTCACGGTCGAGGTTGCGAGCTTCGGCGACTTTTTCATCCCGCGATTTGGCGGCTTTTTCCTTCGCGTCTTTGCTGAGTTCGGGCTTTTCGAGATCGGCGTTGATTTTGTTGATCTCTTCCATCGCCTTCTTGAGGGTTTCGAGGCGGTCATCGAGTTCTTTTTTCGCGGCAGCGCGGGATTCGTTGAGCTTAGCCTCGGCATCCTTGGTGCGGTAGTATTGGGTGAAGACGGCATTCATATCGAGAATACCGACCTTCATCTGGGCGTTGGCCGATGGCGTGAACGCGAGCACGGCGGTGGTGAGAATGGCTGCTGAGAGTAGTGATTTGAGCATTGTAGTTTGTATTTTGGTTATTGGGTTGAAATGAAAGCCCGTGGGTAAATTGCACGGGAGCCTAGTTTGGTCAAGGTCGCAGAATGACTGAAACCTTGGTATTAGAATTGGTATCCGATGTTGAAGTTGAACTTTCCGGGAGGTCCGTTCCAGCTGTCATAGACAACCGGAATACCATAATCGACGCGGATCGGGCCAATTGGCAGGTCGAGTCGCAGACCGAAGCCCACGTCCACATTGGCGCCTGCACTTCCGAAATCGTAGGCATCCGAGTTCACGAAACCGGCATCAGTGAAGACCGCGCCGCGGACGCGACTGATAATCGGGAAGGTGAGTTCCAGAGTCACATAGGCGAGCGAGTTACCGCCGATCGGGTTGTCATCCACATCCACAGGGCCGACCTCGCGGAAGTCAAAGCCTCGCATGTTGTTGGCACCGCCTAGGTAGAGGCGGTCAAAAATCGGAACACCGTTTCCGTAGCCGTCGTCTTCATTCGACTCGCCGCCACCCCAGCCATCGACCACGGCCACTTGGGCTTTGGTCATGAAAATCATGTCCCATGGGAGCGGGAAGTATTTCGAGCCTTCGAGCGAGATGCCGTAGTCTTGGACCGTGCCTCCGAGGAAACCGCCTGCGATGAAGCCGGTGAGTTCGAGGAGTTCTCCCTTGCGGGTCAAGAAGAGACTGTCGCGGGTATCCCAAACGAGAGAACTGGTGATGGCGCTCTTGTAGTAGGTGCCTTCGGCATCCTTGATGACGGGACCATATTTTCCGTTGCTGCTGGTTCCTCCAAATACGCCATTGGCGCCATAATAGTCGTTGTAGAGGTCGTCGCCGAGATCGTAAATCACGACGCGCTCGAAGCGGTATTCAGTGCGGGCGGAGAGTGCGCGCCAGACTTGCTGGCGTGTTTGCAGGGCGAAACCTGCGTTTTCCTGAGCATACACATTCGAAAGGAAGTCCGCGTTCCGGTAGTAGGCTTCGACGCCGGCGGAGAGTTTATATCCAAGGAACCAGGGTTCGGTGAGGGCTGCCACGAAATCCTGACGCAGGAGACCGTATTGGGCGCGGATGCGGAAGCGCTGGCCACCACCGGTGAAGTTCGGCCAGTTCGTAACATCAAAATTGGATTGCTGGATTTCCGCAAAGCCGATCAAGCTGTCGATCGTGCTGAAGCCTGCGCCGAAGTTGAACGAACCAGTGCGTTTTTCTTCAACGATGACATTCAAGTCTTTGCGGCCCGGAACGACTGTGTCGGTCGGTTGGGTCTCCACGCGGGAGAAGTAGTTCAGGTTCTCAAGGCGCTTCTTGCTCACATCCACCAGCGTCGTGTCGTAAACCTCGCCGGGCTTTACTGCCAATTCACGGCGGATCACGCGGTCTTGTGTTCTTGTATTTCCCTGAATATTAACAAGGTTGATGTATGACTGAA
>JAPLTI010000011.1 GCA_026398285.1 Verrucomicrobiota bacterium | reverse complement strand
GGACGGGTGAATGTGAACGCTCCGACTTGGAACTCCAGCGGGTCTGCAGCCAAAAGGGCGGTGGATGTTGCCAGGAGTAAAAAAAAGGATCGAAGTGTCATCGTGGGCTGCGGATCTCTGGAGGAGTGGCTTGTGGTGTTGGGATGGGCGTCGGCGTGGGAGGAGGCACCGGAACCTGAGGATTTGTGTTGATGCTGCTGGGTGGTGCAGGCGGCTGAGCGCTGGTTCCTGTGTTTGTGGATTGCTGAACCCCTGACTGAGCGGCGTCGCCGACGGCTTGGGCGTCGACTCCGGCAACGCTCTCAACGATCTGACTCGTGACTTGGGCTGATTGTTGGGGCTGGGCCGCAGCGACGCTTTGGGCGATCTGCGCTGCGGCTTCTGGAACAGCAGCCGCAACGGAAGCTGCGATTTGAGGGGCGGTGGATGGTGCCACGGAGGCAACCGCGCCCGCTACGGCCGCAGCGGAGGCTGGGACGGCCTGCGCTACGCTTGTGGCGATGGCCGTCGCAGATGAGGGGGCGACAGTTGCAACTGAGGCTGCAATCTGGGCTGCTAATGCAGGTGATGCCAGAGCAGCCGTGGAGGCGATTTGAGGCGCGGCGTTCGGGGCGAGTTCAGCGGCGGCGGCGGCGATTTCGGCTGCGGCTGTTGGCGTTTCCGTGGCGAGTTGTTGGACAGCTTCAAGGACGGCTTCATCTCCTTTGCTGGCGGCCTCCTCCAGTGTTTTTTGCTGTTCCGGCGAGAGGGATGAAGAAGCAGACTCGCGGTTCTGAGCAGCGGCCACCACGGATTGAGCGAAAACAGCTTGTCCGGACGATCTTTGGGAGGAGACGGAGGATAGAATGCTGCTGCCTGCCTCTGCCGAGAGTTGGCTTGTCGCGGGTTGCGTGATTGCTCCGGATTGACCGCCCTGAGAGGAAGACATCGATACGCTGCTGGATGATCCCGCTGCCACTGGCACGGTGTCACCTCCGCCTGCGGAGCGAACCCCCACTTCGCCGGAGGCAACGCCCACGGTGAATGCTTTCGGTGTGCCGTCTGAGTTTTTTACAGCAGTGGTTTTGAAATCCGTGCCGCGAATGCCGGCAGTGCCGAGCGGTGTGCTTACTTCCAAACTCGAACCGGGTTTGAGTTTTTTGACGCCAGTGATGATGTCGCCATATTCAAGAAATCCCGTTGTTTTGGATTTTGAGGGCTCGGATTTCATCTCCGCAAGTTTGTCTGGAGCAACATCCCATGGTGCCTGTTGGAATTCCTGGATCAGAAACTTGGAGGAGGGAGCGACTTCCATGACGATGCCATTTTCGAAGGCCAGTGAGGCTTTAGCCTTTGGGCCGGTGATGATGATCTGGCCTTGCTTCAAAATCGCGCCTTTCGTGGGGGCTTGGGTTTGGTCGCTTGAAGAGCTTGAGATTTTTACATCGCCCTCGAATGCAGTGAGAACAATGATGCCATTCTTCATGGGGGCATCGGCGGTCTCTTGGGCTTTGGCGCTTGCCTGAAATGCTAAAAATGCAATCGCAAGCAGTTGAAATGCGGTTCGTAGGGTGGTTGAAAGATTCATAAGAAATACCTTGATTTCCCATGCCTAAACTTCCGTCTTCCCCACTACAAGGCAAAATATGGCCGCCGGATCGAGATTCTCTCGGGCTAAAATAATTCATTTCGCAAGCGGCGGGTCTTTGTGTTTACTCCACCCGCTTATGGAAAATGTCATTATTGTTGGCACTGGATGTGCCGGACTCACGGCCGCAATCTACACTGGGCGCGCCAATCTTTCGCCGCTTGTTCTCGAGGGACGCCTCCCAGGCGGACAGCTCACCACCACGACGGCCGTAGAAAATTTCCCTGGATTTCCGGATGGCGTGGACGGTCCCGACCTGATTCAGCGGATGCATCAGCAGGCTGAAAAATTCGGCGCCCGCTTCCAATATGGCGTCGTGGAGGCGTTCGAACCCGGCACGCCTCACCGGCTCAAAGTGGATGGCGCTTGGATGGAAACAAAGTCCCTTATCATCGCAAGCGGAGCATCTCCCCGCTACATTGGCATCGAGGGAGAGCAGGCCCTCATTGGCCACGGCCTGACTTCCTGTGCGACCTGCGATGGTGCTTTCTACCGGAATGTGCCTGTGTGCGTCGTCGGTGGCGGTGACTCGGCATGCGAAGAGGCGACATTCCTCACGCGCTTTGCCTCGGAAGTTTATCTCATCCACCGCCGCGATACGCTCCGCGCCTCGAAAATTATGGCCGACCGGGCGCTCGCAAATCCCAAAATTAAGCCAGTCTGGAACTCGGCTGTGACCGGCTACATCACTGACGAGGCTGGTGAGGTGAGTGGAGTTCATCTGAAAAATCTCAAGGACGGCACGACATCCGAGCTGGCCCTCAAATGCGTTTTCGTTGCCATCGGCCACGAGCCGAATACCGCACCCTTCCGCAACAGCCTCACCACCGACTCGAATGGCTACTTGGTTCAAGCCGGTGGCACCCGCACCAATGTGCCGGGTGTTTTCGCCGCAGGCGATGTGGCCGACCATGTTTACCGCCAAGCCATCACCGCCGCAGGGCAGGGATGTGCGGCGGCGATCGAGGCCGAACGCTGGCTGGCGGATTCCGAGTAAACGACTCCGCTTTTGAAAATTTGCGACCTCACGCAGTTTTACTCGCCCGTCAGCGGGGGAGTGCGCCGGTATATCGAGCAGAAGAGCGCTTTTCTGCGGCGTTACAGGCCGGACTGTCGTCATGTCATCATTGTGCCGGGTGAAAAGACCGAGTCAGTCGGGGATGACACCGTGCGTGTTTACACGATCGCCTCGCAACTCCTCTCGCGCACCTCACGCTACCGTGCCCTTACGAAACTCCACCTCGTCGAAGAGGTCTTGGAAAAAGAAAGGCCCGACATCATTGAATCCGGCGACCCCTATCAAGTCGCATGGAAAGCCGTTGCGTCAGGGCGTGGGCTCGATATCCCGGTGGTCGGTTTTTACCATTCGCACTTTTCGGAATCCATCCTGCGCACGGTTGGCAAGTTCATGGGGCCGCTTGCTGTCTCGATCGCCGAGGAAACCTGCCGAAAGTATGTGACCACACTTTACAACCGTTTCGAGTGCACCTTTGTTCCGAGTCCAATTCTGGCCGGACTCTTGGGTGGGTGGGGTGTCGAGAATACCCATACCGTCGACCTCGGAGTTGATGACGAGATTTTCCGCCCCGAACCTGCCGACCGCGCCGCCACGCGTGCGCAACTCGGAATTTCGAATGAGGCCCGCCTCCTGCTCTATGTCGGACGCCTCGCCACGGAGAAAAATGTCCGCACTCTCTTCGATGCCTACACGCTCCTGCGTGCACGGTCACACGAACCCTACGCGCTTCTCTGTCTGGGTGACGGCACACAGCGTTCATCACTGATCGATCTTCAAAATCAAACCCCCGGCGTGCATTGGATGCCCTATTGCTCCGACCCAGCCGAACTAGCCCGCATCTACCGCGCGGCCGACCTTTTCGTTCACCCCGGTGTGCAGGAAACCTTCGGCCTCGTTGCTCTCGAGAGNNGCTCTCGAGAGCCAGGCGAGCGGAACGCCGGTTGTCGGCATCAAAGGCAGCTACATGGACCGCATTATTTTTTCCGACCAGAAGCAGTGGGCTACAGAAAACTCTCCGCCTGCACTTGCTGACGCCATTGAGGGCAAATTCACCATCGATCTTCGCGCAGCCGGACTGCGCGCGAGCGAGGAGGCGCGTGGACGCTACGCGTGGAGAATAGTTTTTTCCCGGCTCATGGATGTTTATTCGGATGTTGTGGCGCGTTATTCGCCCTGAAAAATCCGTGGCGCGGCGGGGAAAAGGCTCTACTCTTTGACGCCATGACGATTTCGCCACAGATCACCATGCGGGAGTTGCTCAAGCAGTGCCCTGGTGCCCAACGCACACTCTTCCGCCATTACCACATCGGCGGATGTGCCAGTTGCGGATTTCAGCCGGAGGAGACGCTCGAGGGCGTTTGCGCGAGAAATGACGGCATCGATCCGCAAGAGGCCATCGCACGGATCCAGGAATCCCACGAGGCAGACGAGAAGGTTTTTATAAACCCGATCGATGCCGCTGAGGCTGTTAAAAATGCCGGCGCCCGCTTGCTCGACATTCGCACGCGCGAGGAATTCGAGGCCGTTCATATCCCCGGCTCTCAGCTCATGGGGCAGGATTTTTTGCAGGAAGTCATGGGAACCTGGGCCAAGGACACAGCCATCATTATCGTCGATCACACTGGCTTGCGCAGTCTTGATGCGGCGGCCTATTTCGCCGGACATTCTTTTACAAACATCCGCGCTCTTCGAGGCGGCATCGACGCCTGGAGTTGCGAGGTGGATACCTCCCTGCCACGCTATACCACCGAATGAACACGCAGGACAAAATCGACGAAGCCATCCGCAATCCCAAAAACCTCGGCGAAATGAGCGGAGCGGATGCGGTGGGAACTGCTGGCAGCAGCGATTGCGGCGACATGCTGCGCATGTGGATCAAATTCCGCGAAGAGGGCGGCAAGCGCGTCATCGACAAAGCGACCTTTCAATCCTTCGGCTGCCAGACGGCCATCGCCGTTGCAAGCATGGCGACGGAACTCATTAAAGGCAAAACACCCCAGGAAGCGTTGACCCTCTCCGGCGAGGCCCTCTCCGAGCCGCTCGGGCCGCTTCCTCCGATGAAAATCCACTGCGCCCAATTGGTAGAGGGAGCGCTCAAAAATGCCCTCACAGGAGAAGCGGCTCCATCCCCCGGCGCCTCCGCGCCGATGCTTGCCGACAGCCTCCAAGCCAAGGGTAGCGTGAAGATTAACTTCCGCTGAGCAAAAGGCCTCACGCCCACTCGATAGTGTGTCCACTTTTGAGCTCTCTCGCACCCGAGGGGCCTTGTTCGTCTTGAATCCAATATCCCGAGCCTGGTTCGGCCCCTTCACCAAGAAGGTCTTCATCCGGTTGGAAGCGCAACCAGACCACAGCGGGTTTCCAGATTGCATTGTCTGCCTGGACGCATGGCGCCGTCTGATTCAACGGAGTGGTGATTTTCCATTCCTCGGGCACAGTGATTTCTTCATGGGCTGATATGCGGAGATTTTTCATGACGCACCGGTTCCACTCAGTCGCACGACTTTCCATGGGGTGTAGATCGCAGTCGGACGATTTGCATGCCGAAGGGGTTGCCGCTTTCCCTCGAGGTCTTCGTTGGGACAATGGCCGAGCAAAAAATGTATTCTTGCTACGAGCTGATGCGATCAGTATTGTAAGGCCATGCATGTGCGTGTAGAAAAAATTGCTGAAGAGGCACTTTCGCTTCCAAGTGAAGCGAGGGCATTGCTCGCAGATCGACTCGTTGAGAGCTTGGACCCAGCTGAAGACGGATACATTCATAAACTGTGGGCTGCTGAAGGAAACCGACGGCTACAAGAACTGCGGTCTGGTCAAGTAACTGGCATTCCGGGAGAAGAAGTCTTTGCCGGACTCCGGCAGAAATATGCAGAATGAGATTCGAGTTCCACCCGGAAGCGCTCGCCGAGTTTGAGGCTGCTGCTGATTTCTACGCCGAGCGACAGGCGGGGCTGGAGATTCGTTTTCTCGATGTGATTTATTCGGCAATAGGAAGCGCGTGCCGTGCGCCACAGAGATGGCGCAAGTTCGATGGGGAGATCAGACGCGCGCTTGTGCATGTGTTTCCATACGCGGTGCTTTACTCCGTTGAGGACGGATTTCTCTATGTCATCGCCGTCATGCATTGTAGCAGAGAATCAGGATACTGGAAAAGTCGGAACAAATAGTGCCAGTGGGCTCATGCGCCTAATGCCTTCCCGCCCTCTTGCCGGGTGTCCTAGATAGATAATGCAAAGAGTTTTCATACCGCATCGGTTCCGCCTCCAAGCAGGATGCTGTATGCGGTGATAATCGGATGGCTGGTGGTTGCCGTTCGCGTTGTCATTGCGTAGTCTTTGTCCCGCCGATGGTTCAGCACCTCTATGTCCACATTCCGTTTTGTCCGAAGGTTTGCCCTTATTGCAGTTTCTACAAGGAGGCGAGCGACCGGAACAAAACGCAGGCGTTTTTGGATGCGGTTCTTCGCGAAGCGGAGTTTGAAGCCGATGGACTGCGTCCGAGGACCATTTTTTTCGGCGGAGGCACTCCCACAGCGCTCTCGACCCCTCAGCTCAAATTTCTGATCGGCGGCTTGCGTGAGAGGATCGATTTCTCGGCAGTGGAGGAATTCACCATCGAGATGAACCCTGCCACCGTCTCGCATGAAAAGGCCGAGTCCCTTTTGGCCCTTGGAGTCAACCGGGTCAGCATGGGCGTGCAGTCTTGGGACGAGGAGCTTTTGAAAACACTCGGCCGCGTGCACTCTGGAGCCCAGGCGGCGCGAAGTTACGCCATCCTTCGCGAAGCTGGCGTGCCAAATGTGAATCTCGACTTGATGTTTGGAGTTCCCGGGCAGACACGCGGCCAGTGGATTGAGTCGATTCGCCGGACGGTTGAACTCGGCCCCGACCACATCTCGGCCTATTGCCTCACCTATGAAGAGGACACGGAATTTTTCGAGCGCTTCCAGCGTGGCGAGATGGGACCGCAAGAAGATCGGGACTCGGAATTTTTTGAAGTGGCGATGAACGAACTTGAGGCGGCGGGATATCCGCAATACGAAATCTCAAACTACGCTCGGCCTGGTCGGGAGTGCCTGCACAACCTCGGTTACTGGCGTGGATCAGACTACGCCGGACTCGGTCCGAGCGCCTTCTCCACACGGGCTGGATGGAGGAGAAGGAATGTGGCGGATACGGCGGACTACACCCGCCGGGTCCTGTCGGACGAGGATCGGTTCGATTTCGTGGAGCGTATTGACGACCACTCCCGCCGCGCTGAGAGGATCGCCTTTTCCCTGCGCACGACCGATGGTGTGCCAGAGACAATGCTCCCTGAAAACCAAGCCGCAGCTCTGGTGCAGCACGGCTTGGTGACCAAGAAAGACGGTCGAGTTTTTCTGACCCGCGAGGGTAGGTTGGTGGCTGATGAGATCGCTGCGGAGCTGATCTGATCAGCCAAGGCATAAAAGGATCAGAGCACCTTCAGCAACTCGACATCGAAAATCAGCGTCTCGTCGGGTCCGATGACTCCGCCGGCTCCACGGGGGCCGTAGGCGAGATTCGAGGGAATGAAGAGTTGGACTTTTCCGCCTTCCTTGATGAGTTGAAGACCTTCGGTCCAGCCTTTGATAACCGCATTCAGAGGAAACTCGATCGGTTCATTGCGCTTGTAGGAGCTGTCGAATTCCGTGCCGTTGAGAAGCGTTCCGCGGTAGTTCACCTTCACGGTGTCGGTCGCCTTGGGGCTGCGGCCCTCGCCGGGGTTGAGGATGATGTATTGCAAGCCGCTCGCCGTTTTTTTGACGCCGGGTTTCGTTGCATTTCCGGTCGCCGCACATAGTGGCTCGGCGGCATGCCAGTGTGGCGCTTGAACCAGCGTGAAAAATAATTCGGATCATCAAGCCCGATGCGCGCAGCGACTTCCTGCATCGGGAGGCCCTGAGTGATCAATCGCTTTGCCTTTCCAAATTCAGCGCGTCCCGTTGTTGGAGAAGAGTCAGTCCAGTTATTTGCTTGAAGCGCCGGTTGAGATAGTCGGGTTGGTATCCAGTCGCCCCTGCTAATTCGCCGATCGACTTCGCTTGGCTTTCCTCACCTCCGGCAAGATGGATGAATTTTTTTACAAAGGCTGGCATCGCCCGATTTTCGCGGGGCAGAATGCCCAACGAGCGAAGTTGCGTGTCGAGGATCGTCAAAGCCGCCGAGGCGGCCATCAATCGCGCTTCGGGCGCATCCGGGTTTTTAAGGCGGTTGAGTTGAGACATCGCGTGCCGTATGCCGGTGGACTCGGATTGGTTCAGGTGCGAGAAGCGAAATTCCATCGGGACCTCCCACTCAAAGTCAACGGCCAGACTCAGCGGTCGCCGGTCGCTCGACTCGCGAAAACCGTGCGCCATTCCAGCGGGCAGGAGGGCGATCGCACCGGAGAAAACCCGGTATTCGGCCGAAGGTGTCAAAAGTGTCCCTCCGCCAGAGAAGTAGCACAGAATCTGACAAAATTTGTGCCGGT
>JAPLTI010000075.1 GCA_026398285.1 Verrucomicrobiota bacterium | reverse complement strand
GCAGCTACGGCGAGGAGGTTTTGTTCCTTGTTGCCCAGGATCCTCACTGGCTCTTTACATATTGGGATATTGATATTTCGCGGCATCCGGGTGGGCCTTGTGTGTTGAGGGTGGAGCACGCTTCGGGCGATTTGGAGCAGGAGATCGAAGTCTCCTTCGAGACTCGGAACTGGTATATTCCTGTTCAAAAAGCGGGTGGATCGTATGCGGTCGAGTTGGGTTTCCACCGTTACGGGAAATGGAACTCGATCGCGCGTTCGCCGATTGTTACCACGCCACGCGACAAGTTTTCCGAGTCGGCGGCGTTTGATTTCGCCACGCTGCCGATGCACATCAGTTTTCAGCGATTGGTGGAGAATGTGTCGCATTCGTTTGCCTCTTCGGAGGAATTGCTGCCCGCTCTCATCAAGATCCAGCAAGCCCTGCCGCTTGGCCTCTCCAGCGGATTCCCGCTCGAGGCGCGTGACCGCGAAATTTTACAAGCCTTGCTGGGAAGCGAGATTCTGGCAGGCATTTCCAGCGGGCAGTGGAATTCCGAGGAGTTGCACTCTGCCATTTCCCAACGCCTTCGCGAGAGTCTTTCATCCGCTGAGGTGGAGGAGTTTTTCTCGCGTCTGCCGCAGTGGAACTCCGAGAGTGCCCTCTTTAGCGGATTCCAAAAATTGGCCACCGAACTTTCGGGTTCCTCATCATTCTTGGGGTCCGCAGGCTTTGTCGCGCTTCTGGTGCGTCTTCAAGAATTGCAGATGGAGAGCAGTCTCTTCAGCGCTTTTAAAAAATTCTCCGCCGAGTTCGTCCTCGCAACTGGGCTCCGCCGCTTTCACAGAACTTCTGGCGGTCAACCTCTCCAATTGGCTCACAGGCATTGTGAACAGTTGGGGAGGGGCTTCGGAAACTCTGACCCGCTTGTCGGCGCTCAGTTCTTGGAGTGGATCCGAGTTGTCATCCGCCAGCGAGTTCGCCGCGCGGGCGGCATTGAGTTCCTGGCTCGCCGAGTCATCTTCATCCTGGAAGGGCAGCGAAATCTCCATGCAGGCTCTGGCTGCCATCTCCAGTTGGAGCAGCGAGATCATGGCGGCGCAGGGATTCGCCGCCAGCAGTTGGAGCGCATCACAGAATTGAAACGCCGCGCCGCCAAAAACTCGTCGGCCAAGGCTGCACCTCTGGATCGCCAAGCCGAGGAGTTTCTACGGCATCTCGAAGCCGAGAAAAACGCATCGCCACAGACGATTCGCACCTACCGCACTTCGTTAGAGGCATTCCGGAAATTCCGTCCCTCCGGCTCTTGGACGGAGTTGCGCGCCGACGACTTCCGAGCCTGGATGCTCGACATGATGAAAGCCGAGATGGCGAGGTCCAGTGTGCGTTTGCGGTTTGCCGCGATGCGGGCTTTTTATGCCTTCCTCCACATGCGGCGCACGATTTCCAAAAATGTGCTCCTCGAAGTCTCGCTTCCGAAAGCCGAGAAACAACTGCCCCGATTTCTCACGACCGCGCAGGTGGACAATCTGGTTGCCGCTCCCGCTGCCGCTCAAAAAAACAAGCAGGCGCCGTCTTGGATGGCTGCCCGGGACACGGCGGTGATCGAGCTTTTCTACTCGACCGGAATGCGACTGTCAGAGCTCGTCGGCCTGGATGTGCGGGATGTCGATCCCATCAGCGAGACGGCACGCGTTACTGGCAAAGGCTCCCGCGAACGGGTGTGTCCGGTCGGTGGACCCGCCCTAGAGGCGATCCAGCGCTACTGCCACGCCGCCCGTGTCCATGCGGGGCCACTCTTCATCAACAAATCCCGCAGCCGCCTCTCAACGCGTGCCGTGAACTCCCTCCTCAAGCTCCGCCTCGCGCAAGCCGGTCTGCCAGCAGATCTCTCGCCTCACAAACTCCGCCACAGCTTTGCAACGCACCTTTTGGATAATGGAGCCGATCTGCGCAGCGTGCAGACCCTGCTGGGGCATGCCAGCCTCTCGACGACCCAAATCTATACCCATGTCACAATCGAGCGCCTCAAGGCCGCCTACATGGCCGCCCACCCGAGAGCCGAGGGTTAAAAAAACGCGCCTGCCCACCTAAG
>JAPLTI010000141.1 GCA_026398285.1 Verrucomicrobiota bacterium | reverse complement strand
ACTCATCAGGATCCTCTCATTCAGCACGAGATGTCGGTCTTGCGTAACTCGCTTGAGCAGGCAAGAACGGCGGCAGGGGCTCCCACTGGTGCCGAAGTCGCCGTCATCTACGACGAGCGCTCCACAGATTATTTGAAAGGCGCGCTTGGCGACCTGCACATGACATGGTCCAGCGGTCAGCGTTCCGAACTGGATCTCTCCGGTGTGCCTTACGGTTATTACTACTTGGAGGATTTCAAGGCCGGCAAGGTGCCTGCCGCGAAGCTTTACATTTTTAACAACCTCCTCGAGATCGACGATGCCACCGCTGCCGCCATCGAGAAGCTCAAAGCAAACAACAATGTCATCTGCTTCCTCCAAGGCACGGGCTTCAATCTCCAGAAAAAAGATGCTGCCCGCCTGAGTCAAATCATCGGCATGGAAGTGGTGCCTGCAGCTGTGGCCAAGTCTCCGAGCGCCTCAGCCTCGACGGAACCTTTGCTTTCTGGCAAGCCTGCCCCAAGCTTTGCGCTGCCTACAGAGTGGACTGCTTTCGGGCCGTTCTCCGCAAACTCGACCGAGACGCCAGTGCCATCGGAACTTCCAGCACAGATGGAAATTGGCGGCATCACCAAAACGGCCTCTCCGATCACACGCAATGGTGGTATGCTGAATCTCTCGCCCCTTGGAGTGCTGGCGCCCGAGGAGGTTGTCTGGGCCTTCACTCGCATTGAATCCCCCGAGGAGCGCGAAGTGCTCATCGGAGCGGGAGCCGACTGGTGGATGACTTGGTATCTCAATGGGGAGAAGCTTCTCGATACTGCGGGATTCGGAAATGAGTTTCCCAATATTGCTTCCGACAACTTTGTTTTCCCTCTCAAGCTAAAGAAAGGCACCAACCTCCTTGCGGTGCGCGTGAAGGGTGGCAGCAGGAGCCTGCGACTTGCTGTTGAAAGCAGGGACGAGATCGACCAAGGAATCCTGCGCAGTGAGTCCGAGGGGCTGAAACTGGATCCTCAGCTTGGTCTGGTTGTGCAAGATCCCAAAGCCCGTCGCCTCGCCAATTACCCCGGCAGCAACCTGTGCGGTTTCGCCGAGCGCAAGCATGAGGGCTGGACCAGTGTCTTTGCCGGCACCCACTCTCTGCGCCGCAGCACGATTGCCGCACTCGCGGAGCGTGCGGCTGCTTGGCGTGTAGCTCCCATCCAGTATGCCGTTGCCGCCAATGAAAAGTTTCTCATGGTTCATCCGCAGTTGAGCGGCAATGTCCTGATCTCTCTGAAAACGCCTGCGGCACTCTCGGAGGTGAACGGGGCGCTTCCATCGCAGTCTTTTGCCAAGGAGCACATGTTAGATCTCGAAGCTTACAAGACCTACCTTTTTGCCTTGGGCGACAAGGAAACCCTGCCTGGCAGCACACCTGGCAATGCCGCACCGATCAAGCCGGGAACACTCGTGCAGTTGGATTTCACCATCGATCCCGCCAACAAACCAAAGCCAAAAGATCTTCAACCCGTGGTGAAGTTTCCTGCAGGACAAGCCTCCGGCTTGCTAACGGGGGCCGGTATAGATGCCAGCCATCTCGACATAAGCGGGAATGGGGTTCCTCCACACTCGCTTTTCATCAACGCCAAAGCCCTGGGCGCAGCCACCGAAGAGGCCTTGGTCCAGAAGGGCGCTTGGTTTGGATTCAAGGCGTCACCGTTTGCGGGGAAAACTATCGCCCTCGAACGCTTGGATTTCATGGTCCAGCGCAGCAACGAAAATTCACCCAAGCAATACGCCGTGTATGCCGAAGTGGATGGTCGCACCGAGCGTGTCGGGGGAGGGGACCTGCAAAACCGCGCTGGCAACACCAACGAAGAGTTTGATTCCTACAGCGTCGATCTCAGTCAGGCTCCCTCACTGCAAAAGTTGGCCCGTCCGGTGACTTTCCAGATTTACCTCTCGGGCGCAACCGACAGTCCCCAAGCTCCCGGAAATGTCCGCATAGACAATATCATCCTGAGCGGAAAAAATGCGGAGAGCGCAGGTCAATAAAAATTCCCCAGCACAAAACCCAAACAACAAAACCCCTAAATAATGAAAACCAAGCCCACACTTCTCTCATTCCTCGCTTGCCTCTCTATTTCCGCAAGCTCGCTCAATGCCCAATCCATTCCGGAGCCTGTCTTGAACATCCAAGCTGGCAACGGTATGGCCGTCGACAAAAGCGAGAAAGCCCGGGAGCTTACCGAGTTGCCCGCCGGTTCCAATAACACTTGCGTGGCTTTAAACAGCGAAAAGGCCATCGAAATTCCCTATGCCGAGGGAGATCCCCTCTTCTCGATCGAGGAATTCACTTGGGTTTTGAGGGTGAAGTTTACCAGTTTTGGCGCCCCCTCTCAGTCTTTGCCTGTCATGGGACGCTGGTTTCCTGCGTCCAACGATCGATCAGTCGGTTTGCTCCTCGGCGCGGACCAACTTATGAAATTTGGCATATGTGCCGATGGGACGATCAAGGGTGTTCGCTCCGAGAGCCTTTCTGTTCCGATTCCGGCAGATAATTGGAGAATCTTTGTGTTTCGCTGGAAGGCCGGACAACTGGCTTCGCTTTCACTCTTTTCGAATGAAGGAAAGCGTCTGCAATCTCACAATATGGGTGAAAAGTTCATTCTGCCTTCGATCAAGCAGGTCAACCAACCATTCCTTGTTGGCGCTCCAGCCGATTACGGGATGGAGATCAAAGCCGTAAAGGTCTTCGATCGCGCATTGACCGAAGAGGAACTGACCGCCGATTTGCTTACCAAGTAATCTGATATCCAAAAAAGCCGCAGCATGCGTTGACTTCTGCCAATTCTGCTCGTGAGTTGGTTTGCCAAGCTCTCGGAAAACGACTGGTGCGCGGCAAGGATTTCATGCCCCGATTTCCGTCAAAGATGACAAGCGCCAACTCGCTTGCAGTTGCCGCGTCCGTTCCCGTTAATTCTGTAGATTCTGTAAATTCTGTCTAAAAAAACCATAGTTCATGTCCACCTCTCATCTTATTTCCGCATCCGCCACACCTGACCAAGCTCCCGTGCGCATCCTGTGCATCGGTGATTCGATCACGAGGGGAGGGGGCTTTCCCGGCGGCTATCGCTGGCCGCTGCAGGCACATCTGCGTGATGCGGGTTGGGAGTTTTTGTTTGTCGGTGGTTCGCAACTCAATTCCGAGGGCATGCAGCAACCGTTTCACGAAGGGCACTCCGGATTTCGAATTCAAATGATCCGCGATGGAGCCAAAACGGAGAACTCCGAAAACAGCCCGCTGCCGGAAACTCTCGAGAGCCATCGTCCGGATCTCGTGTTGTTGCTCATCGGCACAAATGACATGTATGTGGGCGATCCTTTGGAGTGCGCAGCACTCACCGAGGAACTGATGGACCTCATCCTTCAATCCGCGACGAAGCCTGCCTTGTTGGTTGGTGGCATCATGCCGATCCTGCCCGGTTTGAAGCCCTGGGGAACGCTGGTGCCGGATGACATCACGGACCGGGTGAATGCCTACAATGCGCTCCTCCGCGAAGCCTCGACCCGCCGGGCAGCGGAGGGCTTCGCTTGTGCGTATGCCGATCACACTCCTGCGGGCCAAGCGCCCGACACGCATGTCGAGGATGGCGTCCACCTCACCGAGGCGGGCACCCGCCGTCTGGCCGCGAGCTGGTTTGCCAAGCTGTCGGAAAACGACTGGCGCGCGGCAAGGATTTCAGGCCCCGATTTTCATCAAGGATGACAAGTGCCAACTCGTTTGCCGTTGCCGCTTCCGTTCCCGTTAATTCTATAAATTTTGTAAATTCTGTCTAAAAAAACCTCGTTATTCATGAACACCATCACTGCTAAACAACTCCACGGCTGGTGCCGCATTCCGGCCAGCGATCTTGAAAAACACCCGGCTCGCAAAGTGCCGTTCCGCATTGCTGCCGATTCGGCGGCGATGGGTGTGCTCATGGCGCGCGAGCTTGCGGACCTCATCGCGGGCAACAACGCAAAAAACCTGCCGACCCGCGCGATCATCCCCTGTGGTCCGGCTTGCTGGTATAAGCCATTTGCCGAAGTCGTGAACCGTGAGCAGATCAGCCTGCGTAATCTGACAGTTTTCCACATGGACGAATGCCTCGACTGGCAGGGCCGCGAGTTGCCGCGCAACCATCCCTACAGCTTCCGGGGATTCATGGAGCGCGAGTTCTATGGTCCGATCAACCCCGCCTTGCTCACGCCCGAGGAAAACCGCTGGTGGCCGAACGCGACAAATTTTCAGGAAATCGCCGATGAGATCGCCCGCGCGCCGAATCGACATCACCTACGGCGGTTGGGGGCAGGACGGTCACATCGCCTACAACCAGGCGCGGCGGCATCCCTTCAGCTCGCTCTCGCTCGACGACCTGCGCAATTGCAGCGTGCGTGTTCAGGACAACAACCTCGATACCATCATCGCCCTCGCCCAGCGCACCTTCGGCTGTGCCTACCAATTTGTGCCTCCGATGAGCGTGACCCTTGGGCTCAAGGAATGCCTCTCGGCAAAAAAGGTGCGCCTCTTCAGCGACACCGGGGCTTGGAAACAAACCGCGCTGCGTGTGGCCCTCTTCAGCGAACCGACGCCGGAGTATCCGATGACCCTGTTGCAAGAGCATCCTGACGCACTCGTCACCGCCACCTTGGAAACTGCCACGCATCCCGTGAGCATCCATCCCGAGTGGGATCTGGGGCTTTAATCGATACGCTCACCATGAACCCCACTCGAAAATACGATGCCATGATCGGCACCGGAGGCATCGGCACCGGAACCTTCTTTGCGTTGAGTGGAAACCACACGCTCGGCCGCGAGGAGAGCCGGGGCGGGCAATTCCTCGACCGCCGCGACTACTGCAAGCTGCATATCATCAGCCACTATGTGCAGCGCCTGGTGGGCGGGGATTTCAAAACCCTGCCGGTGGGTAGAGTCGGCGATGATGCCGCTGGACGCAGGCTGGTGGAGGAAATGCGCACCGAGGGCCTCGATGTCTCGCACACCGCCATCATGCCCGGCGAGCAGACGCTCGATTGCATTTGCCTTCTCTATCCCGATGGCTCGGGAGGGAATCTCACCGTCACCGACTCCGCCAGCGGACGCGTGACTGCGGCGGATATTCAAAAAGCCGCGCCGCACTTTGCCCGATACGCTGGGCGAGGCATTGCGCTCGCGGTGCCGGAGGTTCCGCTCGCCGCGCGCCTGGAACTACTCGATCTTGCGCATCAACACGGCTTCCTGCGTGCGGCCTCGTTTTCCTCCGAGGAAATGGGAACGGTGCGCGAGTCCTCGCTTCTCTCGCGGGTCGATCTTTTGGCCATCAATCTCGACGAAGCCGCAAGCCTCGCGCAAACCAGTGCCGAAGGGGAACCAGCGGCCATCGTTGAAAAAATCGCCGCCCGTCTCGGGCCGCAATTTCCGCAACTGAAACTTTCCATCACCGCCGGAGCGACGGGCAGTTGGACTTTCGATGGTCGCGACCTCCATTTCATCGCCACGCCGAAGGTCGAGGTTCAAAGCGCCGCCGGCGCGGGCGACGCGCATTTCTCGGGTATCCTTGCCGGTCTTGCCGCAGGTCTTGCCCTCGCCGATGCCCAATGGATCGGCATTCTCGCCGGAGCCATGTCGGTCACCAGCGCCCACACGATCCACCCGGATATCGACCGCCATGCGTTGCGCGACTTTGCCGCCAGTCATGGCCTCACCCCGCCTGCCGCCGTTCAACAATTTCTCCAATAAACCCAATACATCACTATGTCCGTCACCATGCGCATCCTCCAGCAGTTCGATGTCCGTAAGGAAAAAGAATTCCTCGAGCTCGAACGCCGCTTCGCCGCCCTCGAACATTCCCGCCCCGACCTTCCGCAAGGCAAACGCATGAAGCCGATCTCCGGCAGCGAGCCCTGCAACACGCTGGTGTGGCAAGGCGAGTTCGCCAGCCTCGACGAGGCCCGCAAGGCGCTTGATGCCTTTGCCGCCGACGACACCCATGAGGAACTTTTCGCCAAGCAGTCGGAATTTTTCAAATCCGTCAAAATCGAGTTCTACGAAAACCTCAACTACTGAATCCATGCCACGCGTCATCGACATCCACACGCATGTGTTCCCGCACTATGCCGACCTCGCCGTCGCGGCGATGGACCGCAGTGGGATCGAACTCTCCGTCGTGCTGGCGTGGCATGATGGCTTTGGCGAGGGCCTGCAACGCCACATCGATGCCTTCGCAAAATACCCCGGGCGTTTCATCACCTTCGGAAATGTCGACTACAGCCGCATCAATGAGCCGGATTTCGGCAAGACCGCCGCAGCGCAGATGGAGCGCGATTACGCCGCAGGCATGCGCGGGCTGAAAGTTTTCAAGGCCCTTGGCCTCGGCTACCGCCGCCCCGATGGCCGCTACTGGCGCCCAAGCGATTCGGAACTCGATCCCATCTGGGCAAAGGCCGGGGAACTGGGAATTCCGGTGCTCATCCACAGCGCCGACCCGCCAAACTTTTGGGAACCGGTGAATGAATTCAATTTCTGGAATGGCGTCCTCTACGGCGAATACGCGTGGTGGACCTATTACAACACGGGTCAACCTTCAGCGAACGAGTTGCTCGGCGACCGAATCGAAATGGTGGCCCGCCATCGCGGCACGACCTTCATTTTCCCTCATTGCGCCGAAAAAGCTGACTCGCTCGACTGCGCCGCAGAGGACCTCGATGCGCACCCGAATATCGTCTATGACTTCTCGGCCCGCGTCCCGGAACTCGCCCGCAGCGCCCGCCGCGCCGCCCACACGCGCGAATTTTTCACCGCCTATGCCGACCGCATATTCTTCGGCACCGATGTGATCTTCGACGACACCAATGTCCCGACCGGCCAGCAGGCGCAGATCCTCTATCAACCCGGCGAAATCCCCCTCAACGGCGCCGACCCGAGGGAGCGCTACATCGAGACGACCGCAGCGTTCAACATTTCCAACATCGAGTTCATCACCTCGTCGAAAGTCCAAATATCGCCGCCCTTCAAACGCAGCATCGCGCCCTTCGAAATCTACGGGCTTGGCCTGCCCGAGGACATCGCCGCAAAAATTCTCCATCAAAACGCCGTGCGCTTGCTGGGCCTGTAAAATACATTACCATGAAAAGATACTCAGACATCCGCGAAGAATGCTGCGCCGCCAACAAAAGCCTGCCGAAAAGCGGCCTGGTCGATCTCACCTTCGGCAATGTGAGCGTCTGCGACAGGCAGGCCGGCGTTCTTGCCATCAAGCCGAGCGGGGTGGATTACTCCGCGCTCACGCCGGATGACATGGTGATCGTTGACTTTGACGGCAAGGTCGTCGAAGGCACACTCAATCCCTCCTCCGACACTCCCACGCACCGCTGTTTGTTTGTGGCGTTTTCCGACATCCGCTCGGTCGTGCACACGCACTCCCGCAAGGCCGTGGCGTTCGCGCAGGCAGCGCGGGAGATTCCCTTGCTCGGCACCACGCATGCCGATTACTTCCGAGGAGCGGTCCCGCTGACCCGTGCCCTCACGCCCGAGGAAATCGCCTCGGCCTATGAATGGGAAACCGGCAAGGTGATTGTCGAACGCTTCGCAAACAGCAACCCAAACGACATCCCGGCCGTGCTGGTCCGCAACCACGGCCCCTTCGCCTGGGGACCATCGGCCGCGAAGGCCGTGGAAAACGCGCTCGCCCTCGAAATCGTCGCCGACATGGCATTCCACGCCCTGACGCTGGCCCTCGACGCCGCCCCGCCCGCACTCGCCCTTTCGGAAAAACACTTCCTGCGCAAGCACGGCGCCACCGCCACCTACGGTCAGAAAAAATCCTGAGCGCTGGATCGCCGCCCCGCACTGGCATTCGGTGAGTGAGTTTGTCGGCATACTTTCCTCCTCTATAAAGCAATCTCAGAATTGATTGGGAAAAATTTCGACCGAGGCGTCGATAGATCTTGGAACAAGAGAGCTAAAAAATATCAAAAGCTAAGAAAAAAATA
>JAPLTI010000109.1 GCA_026398285.1 Verrucomicrobiota bacterium | reverse complement strand
ATCTCGCGGGTCTCGTGCGCGTCGGAAAACGATCCCATCGCGGAGATCCCCATCATCGAGGGTTCAAGGCGGTGGCCGCCGGAGGAGCAGTTCTCGATGACAAGATCGGGAATCTCCTCTCGCATTTTGCGGAAGAATTTCTGCATGCCTTCGAGGTGCTGCCGCAGCCCTTCGCCGGGTGATTCGGCCCCATCGACACCGAAACCGATGGTCTCGTTGTAATCCACCTTGAGATAGCCGAGTCCGTTGTCGCGCAGGAGATGGATGAGCCTTTTGGTGAGATAATCGAAGGTGAAGGGATCGCGGAAATCCCAGTAGTGGCGAGACCCAACCTGCAGCACCCGTCCATCGCGATGAAGGTGGTGATCGGTAAGCGAAAAGGCTTTTGATCCCGGATTGCAAACCTCGAACTCAAACCAGATGCCGGGGATGAGTCCGTGGTCGCGGATTGCTTGGCAGGTGGCGGCGAGGCCATCGGGAAAGGCCTTTCGGTTGATGATCCAGTCGCCGTTCTGCTGGATGCCTCCGCCAGGCCGCTCGGCCCAGCCATCGTCGATGACGAGATACTTCGCCGGGGTTCCTTGCAGACGCTTGGCCAGCGCGTTCAGATTCTCCTGAGAGGGATTGCCCCAGCTGGTGCACCACTCGTTCACCACGATGGGTAGCTCGTTTTCGATCTTCGGCAGATTTGCCAGCGAGCCTTCCTGTGCGGAACTGAGGCGCTGCGCGAGTTCATCGATATTACCCTTGATACAACCGATCGTGGCGACGGGCGTGTCGTAGGTTTCGCCTGCCTTCAATGTTTTGAACCAATGACCGAACTCGCGGTCGGCCTGGCCACCTGAGAGCGCGACGAAATCATCCTTGCGGAACACTTCCATCTGCCACGATCCGGGAGTGGCAAGTTGCGCTCCCCAAAGGACACCCGCCTCGCGATCCTCGAGCGCGACGAAGGGAAAAAAGCCGCGCACCGGCATCGAGCCGACCTGGCCAAAGCGTTCGCAGGCGATGCCGTGACCAATCCAGGAGCGCTCGAGTTGCAGATCCTCGATGCCTTGCGTGTCGAGGCGGCCTTCGGCGCTCCAGGTCGAACGATAGCGATGCACAAGCAATCGATTCGGCGCGTCGTCATGGGCGTAAGGCGTCATGCCACCGAGCGAAAAACTGCTGAGCATTTCAAGGGTCACTGGTTTCTTGCCGGCGTTGCGCACACTCACCCGGCTGGAAAAAACCGGCACATTTCCCTGCCAGGAAAGTTGATGTTCGCATCGCAGTCCCGAGGGATGCTGGAGCGTGGTGACGACGCTGGTGCCGCCATTTTTCTCGTGGAACTTCTGACCGATGAATTCGAGAACGGCCGTCGAGTGTCCTGAGCGCATCGTGCGACCTTGGGAAAAGGATCCGCCGTAGATGTCCTCTATGCACTTGAGCTGCACGAGTGAGTCCAGCGCCCACGCTGGCCTTGGTTGCCACATGGTCGGCAGACCCACAATCTCGACATCCGGCGGTAGAAACTCGCGGTGCTTCACCGGTGCGAGCGATTTGGGATGAATCGAGAGCTGCGGCGCGCCCTTGCCTTCGGCCGGTGCATCAAAGCGGATGATCGTGTCGCCGACGGTGAATTTGGAAAGGAGCTTCGTCATGGCAAATCCGAGTTAAATCTCGATTGAGAGGGAACTCAATGATTGCCAGTAATGATCACAAGGGACATCCGTTTTCCAAGGCCGGATGCCTTGACCAAGAAAATGGAATTCGGAAACTTCGCTGCGAGTCATCAACCGCGATGAGGCTGCCGTTATCCCTGATGATCCGTGGAGGCGAATCCCATGCGTATTTGCCACAGGCGGATGGCGGTTGACCCAACACGGCGCAGGCCAACCAAGTCTCCCCGTGTTGGATCTGCCCCACGAGGCTGGGAATCAAACTTTGGGGATAGAGCAGATTGGTGTTGGGTGCCGCCACCACGGTCTTGCCCTGACGATCTCCGTAAAGGTTGACCAGTCCGCTCAGTCCATACCGGTTGCGGACCATGGCCGGATCGGCAGATGGACTTTCGGGAAAATCACGCTTGATGGCAAAGCCGCCTTCGGATGCGGTCAGTGTCCGTGAGCTGACGATGCGGTGGATGCGCAGACGCCAAGGGACCAGCGGGATGAGCCAGGTTTCGATTTCCACATCGTGCCATGGTTTCCATCGGCTGTAGTGGCAAGCGTCCTCCACGCGGACCTCCTCGCAGTTCCGGCGGGGCCGGTAGTAGTTGTCGTCCTCGGCCAAGGCCAGGCTTGAGTCGAAGGCACCTTGCTCCAGCCCCCACTCCCCCGCCGGAACGCTGAAACCGAATGCTGTGGAGTAGGCAAATTTCGCATACTTGGCAGCATTGAAAGTCGGCTCCCATGCAGCAAATTGTCCTCCCGCCAAGGCAAAGACATGATCACGGTCGCTTTCCCTGCACAAGACCATGAAGGGATGTTTCTGGGTGACCACTTCGGGGATCGACGGCAGTGGTTCCTCGGCGGCGGTCCAGAAGGGATGGTCGTCGGCAAGCGCGAGTGGGAGAAAAGCCTTCATCGCCCAAGCGGGGCTGCCCGGACCGTTGTAAAACTCGGCCATCTTGAGGTTGGGATAGCAGTAACCAACCGTAAGGATCCCCTCCGCATCCAGAATCGGCTGATCCATCCACCAGCGCAGATGACGGAGCACGAGGCCCTTCATCACGCCCCATGAAACGGCTTCGACACCGGCGTAGGCCATGGCACTCCAGAACGCCACCATGGCGAAGCGGTAGGTGAGGCTCCGACCGAAGGGGAGCGCACTGCCATCTTGCGCAAACCAAGCCAGGAAGTCGGTGGCAAACAAGCGGGCCCGATCCCGGTAAATTTCGCAGCGCCGCGGATCCTCATCCTTCATGAGCACCGAATACACCAGGCCATAAAAGTGCATGGCGAAGGGAATGTAGTAATCCCGCTGAAGCGTGGGACCGTCGGAATACCAACCGTCGCTGAGAGTCGAATCTTCGATTTTATCGAGCGCCGCTTCCATGACCTCAGGGCTGTGACGGGCCCCGACCTTACGCAGGCCGAGATTGACGAAGACCTGAAAGAAGAGCCAGTTGTTGGAAGGCAGGTCGCACTGGTTGATTTGATTCAACCAATTCACCAGGTTATCCCGTTGCCCTTGGCTCAGCGGTTCCCACAATTGTTCGGGCACCATCGCCAGAGCGATCCCAAGAGGGTCATCTCGACCATGATCTGATCGCCGGAGGGAACTGCCCCCCAGTATTCCGCGTGCTCGGGGTCGGTGCCGTTGATGACTCCCTCCCGGTATCGCAGCCACAGGTCGGTCTTGCCGCCACCGACGGTCAGGGGAATCAGGCCGAACAAGGGCCGCAGCAGAGCCTCGATGCTCATGCCAACCGGGCTGTAGTGGGCGGCGGTGTGCCCCAACTGCATGCCTGCGCAGCCCGGCGTAAAGTGCGACTTGAGCGGCTCGGTCAGGCGGATGGCGAGGGCCTGCAGATCATGTTTACTCTCGAGTGGCGACATCATGCTTTTTGATCAGTCTCAAAATGCATCGGGCTTCGTCCAGACTTTCAGATTTCTAAAAAGGGATCATCCACGACATCGAGCACCTGCACGCCATCAATCGCTCCGCGCAGGCGATTGCCTTCGTGGACGAATTGCAGGCGATGCCATTCGCCTACGGCCAGGCTTTCGGGAGCGTCCTGATAGCCGATCGGATGCAGGTAGGGATTCTTGACCAGCACATGTGAGGCGGTGTCGTTGCGGCAGTCCTCCATCTGGCGGTAATATTCCCAGTGATAGTTACGGATGTTTTCCCAGCAGACCGCGCGCATCGCCCCGGAAACTCGGCGCGGATGAGACTTGAGGAAATCCTCGCCGTGCAAGCCGGCGGCGCGCGTCATCAGAAGGCTCAGCCCATGCTTCTGCAAGGATTTGAATTCATACTCCACCGCGAAGTCGCCGGTGAAATAATCCTCCAGCCAGAGGTAAACCTGCGTCGGATCCCAAGTCTCCTCGCTGCTCCAGTTCTCCGGTTGCTTGAGTTGACTCTTGTGAATCGCGGAAGTGTGCACGCGGATGCCCTCCGGTGTGACCGATGGGGCCTCTGTCATGCCCTGGACATCAAAGCGCGCGAAATCCTCATCGCGGTTGAGCGGGAGGTTCAGCCGCTCGGACCAATCCGTCGATAACTTCCAATCAAAGGCGCTCAAGCTCTTGCCGGTGTGGGTGCGTGTGATCGATGCATCGATGGCGGCGTTCTCCTTGGGGGCCACATAGCTTGCCGCAAACTCACGCGCTT
>JAPLTI010000243.1 GCA_026398285.1 Verrucomicrobiota bacterium | reverse complement strand
AGCGGTGGACAGGAATACCTCGAAAACATCCTGAACGAACTCCTGTGATCACTCTCGGCATCGACTGCGGCACGCAGAGTCTGAAAACCGTCGCCCTCGACGGCGATTCCGGAAAAGTCATCACCTCCGCCAGCAAAGCCTACGGCCTGGTGGAGGGACTGCCCGCTGGTCATCTCGAGCAGGATCCCGCCATCTGGTGGGATGCCCTTGAGGAGACCGTGCAAAAAGTCCTCACCGATCTCGGCCCTCGCAAAGCCGAGGTTGCCGGCATCGGCGTTTCCGGTCAGCAACACGGCTTCGTGCCGCTCGATGCCAATCATCAGGTAATACGCCCCGCCAAGCTCTGGTGCGACACCTCCACCACCGCCCAGTGCGATGAAATCCGCGCCAAGCTCGGGGGACGCGACAAAACAATCGCCCTCGCGGGAAACGACATCCTGCCCGGCTTCACCGCGCCGAAAATTCTTTGGCTGAAGCAAAACGAGCCTGCGAATTTCGCCAAGCTCGCCCATGTCGCCTTGCCGCATGATTTCCTGAACCTCCGACTCACCGGCACACTGCGCATGGAGTTCGGCGACGCCTCCGGCACCGCCCTCCTCGATGTCCGCACCCGCCACCGCATGGGGCCTCTCGCCGGATGTCATCATCAGCGCTGGAGGAGGGGATAACATGATGGCCGCCATCGGCACGGGAAACATCCGCCCCGGCACAGTCACAGCCAGCCTCGGCACAAGCGGCACGATTTTCGCCTGCGCTCCTCAGCCTGTCATCGACCCCCAAGGCGAGATAGCCGCATTCTGCGATAGCGCCGACCACTGGATGCCGCTCCTCTGCACCATGAATGTGACCGTCGCCACAGAGGCCTTCCGCAACCTCTTCGGCTGGGATCACGACCGCATGAACAAGGAAATCTCCGATGTCCCCGCCGGCGCTGACGGCCTGATCTTCCTGCCCTACCTCCAAGGCGAGCGCACGCCGAATCTCCCCGAGGGCTGTGGCGTCCTGCACGGCATGAACACCTCGAATCTCACCCCCGCCCACATGGCACGCGCTGCGATGGAAGGCGTCACACTCGGTATGGCCTACGGCCTCCGCCGCATGGAATCCCTCGGACTCAAACCCTCCGAAATCCGCCTCACCGGCGGCGGAAGCAAAAGCCCCGCCTGGCGCCAAATTCTCGCCGACATCTTCGGCTATCCCGTCGTCACCATGCAAAGCGCCGAAGGAGCCGCCCTCGGCGCCGCCATCCAAGCTCTCGCCGCAGCCACCCCCAACGAATCCCTCGAAAAACTCTCCGACCGCTGCGCCCCAATCGCCCAAGGCTCCCGCCTCGAGCCCCGCACCACATTCGACTACACAAATCTCCTCGAAACCCAAAACAAACTTCGCCAAAAAATATTCAAAAGCTAAATGGACTCTGGAGTTTATTTTTCAAACAACCAATCGCCTTTGCATCGATTCTGGAAAAAACACTACTCCATTAGCTAAAAAAACCGCCCCCCGAGGGCATGACGTTTTTTTTCTTCAGCACCTTGGCAGTCGGCGCTGGTGGAAAGTTTCCAGATCTAAGAGAGCAACTGTTTATCAGAGCAACCGGGGATCGAAAGAGAATGCCACTGGCTTGCGGATAATGATTTTTTGAAAATCCCGGTGTGCCGGGTTGAGGAGGTAGTTTGATTCACTGGGAATGATTGCGCTAGGGAGTTCCAGCACTGCAGAGCGTCCCTCTCTGACCCACCGATCGCCTAATCGCATCGTCGAGCCAGCAGGTGGTTCCTCAGTCCAATCTGGAGGCAAACTTTTCACACCAATCGTTTCGATAAGCCTGTCGTCGAACTCCAATTCCATCGCCACCGACTTGAACGCCACAGGAGGATTGAGATGAACAAGGTTCTCCAGAGCCGCTAGGGATAGATTGGCACTGCAATAACCGACACGCGTTCCTGGAGAATTCCATCTTCCCCCAAAGCGCCACGCTCCCTCTCCATCAAAGGCGCTGGAGGCATGGATTTTTTTAACAATGCGCCAAGCCCTCGCCATCAGGAGTAAATCCCGTATTCGATTCGGCCGAGAAGGTTCTCCACCTCCCGTGCTCCAATTTCTGTTTTCGCATAGTCTAATGGCACCGATCCACCGAGACCGACCTGTGGAGCGTTCAGCCAAAGCTTGGCGGCATCGGGTCCATTGAAAACTTTCAAAGCCTGTCCCAGTAGGCGGGCATATCGTAGCACCCTGTCCGAAACCGAAGGTGACAGTTTCCCAGAACTACCCTTGCGGCGATGGAGTGTGGCTTTGGAAATGCCGAGCATCGGAGCCAACCTTTCGGAGGGAATGGAAAGGCTGGTTTGCAGATCTTCGAGTTCACCGAATGGCAGTCCTGCCTGAAGCATCTGAACGAGCTTTGAAGGCGCGTAGATTTTCGACTCAGTTGATCCATTCGACCCCTGAACACAAAACAAGACCACTCCCCCGCGAGTTCGACCAGCTTTGGCAGTGCTCCGTTTTTTGCCGGGCGAAACAGCACGCGCAGCTGCGCGTTTTGGTTTTTGGGCGGAAGATGAAAGTCTCATATGCAAAGATCAATAATATCACATGCAACGAATGTCAAAGAAGGATTTGGTATTGCCTAAAAGGCCTGATAGCTAAAAAAACCTCCCTCGAGAGCAGGACGGTTTTTCTTCAGCACCTCGGCGGTCGGGGCTGGTATTCACTCATTAGGAGGCAAGGACTAGGCCAGCAGTTGCATCGAACAAGCCATGCAACGCTTCTCCTCGCCTCATGGCTGTGTGTGGGTTCACGGACTTGTGGACCTCCGTGAACGCATTGAACAGGCTCCATGCTGTTCTTTCCCGGAATGCCGAGTGTGCCGGATGCCTCCACTGATCGAGCCCATCAGGGATTTGCGAGGTCGTGATCGCTTGGCAATCCACCGCACGGATCACGAGGTCGTGGGCTTTGAGGTCGTCCATCCCATGGCATTTGTAGGCTTGGACTCGCTGATCGAGTTGGTGGAAACGATCACCAAGTTGTCCAACCGCCCTTGCCGTGAGATGCCGCAGGTCTCGCATGGTATAGCGTGTGTGCTTGCGACTGATTCTAACGTCGCCTGAGAATGCGAGATTATCACAAACAAAAACTCGGCTTCCTGCGACCAAGCCAGTTGGATGAGGTTTCCAACAACCAGCCTGCCCATCTCCACGCTATCGTTTCTGGCTCGAATTGATCGAATCGATGGCGATCTTCTAGGCAGATCTAAGGATCGTGAGGAGCACATTTGCCCAGTCCATCATTCTCTCCTGTAGTTGAGGTTTTGTGCCCTGTTCAGGCCACTTGGCGCTGATCAGTAGAGCGATTTTTTGTGAAAATGGAGCCCTCCAAAAGGGAAAGCTCCGTCTTTATCAAATTATACCCTCTTTGAGCGTTTTTTTGGAGGAGGGGGCAGGCAGGATTCACAAGGAGTTTTCGTGACAAACTGAAGGCGCTTTTAGGGAACTTTGGTGAACTCAGGTTCTTTATAGACTTACCTGTAGAGCTAGTATTTATGCGGTTGTAGAGGGGAAATCTGCAAAAACAAAAATGCGGAGCCTACGGGGCTCGAACCCGCAACCTCTGCCGTGACAGGGCAGCGCTCTGACCGATTGAGCTAAGGCTCCTTAAAAAGGAGCGGTAAAACTAGGGACGCTGTGGCCGGTGCGCAAGATTTTATTTAAAAAAATCAGCGGCGGAGCCGACGGATTGTATCTTGCACGGCACTGTGAGCGGATTCGATTTGGGCGTGGAGTTGTAGACCTGAGATGGTCAGGGAGCCGAAGGCCTCGGCGGTCGTGCGCTCCATCCGGTCGTTTGTGGCGACCGTGACCTCGTGATCCTTGGCATACTTTGCGGCCAGGCGCTCGATGATGGAATCGGCTGTCTGTCCGGATTTCGAATAAAAAACGGCGATGCCGTGGGGCGTGCCGTCGCTCGATGCCTTCGTGCCGGTTCCGTCAAAGACAACGGCGACTGTCCAGTCCGAATTGTCTTGGAGACCAGTGAGTCTCCGAATGAGTTCCTCTCTTGCGGCTGCGGTGTTGCGCCCGTGCAGCGTGGCAAGGTCTTCCCAGTCGAAAATCATGCTGTGCCCGTCAACGAGCAGGATTTTTTGTTTCATGGCATCTCTTGAAATCCTACGCGCGTTCCCTGAAGGCGAAAACGGATTTTTGAAAAAATCACGGAGCGCTCTGAGGAAAAATCACCGAAATTGTCGTCTTGGCTTCGCCGCTTCAGAGCGTCTATTCTGCTGCACATGGTCACCAAATTTCTTCACACTCGTTACCGTGTTACCGATCTTGAAAAAACTCTCCACTTCTACCGCGAGGTCCTCGGACTCGAAGAAGTCAGTCGCAAGAAAAGTGACCGCGGCTCGGAGTTGGTTTTTTTGAAAGCGCCCGGCAGCGATGCGCTCATCGAAATCTGCAAATATGACGGAAGTGGTCCTGTCGTGGTCGGTCCGGATCTCACTCATCTGGCCTTTGGGGTGGAGGATATGGAGGCCTTTGCCAAACATGCGGCCGCTTTGGGTTATCCGCTCAGCGATGGACCTCACAAGACATCGAGCGGGTCGGTGCTTGCTTTTGTCGACGCACCGGATGGCTACGAAGTCGAGTTGATTCAGCCCGCGCCTTGAGGCGGGAAGGGCTTTCCTGCTTTAGTTTGTCTCGATCATTTCGAGGAAGCTGATTTTTCCGGCGTCGAGTTTCAGCAGGGGCACGGACTGGGGGCGTGCGAGTTCGGGATCTGTGGTGATGTCGCCGGTCAGGCCCGGAAATGATTGCGTGCTTCCCAAGGCTTCGCGGAGTTTTTGAGGCTCTGTGGAATTTGCCCTGCGAATGGCATCCGCCAAAACCACCAAGGCATCGTAGCCCATCGCGGCGGACGCGGACGGGGAGGCGCCGTTTTTGCGCTCATAGACTTCGAGAAAGAGCTGAACCGCATCGGAAGGGTCTTCGGGGTTGAATCGACCGGGAAAATAGGTGTTGTTACCGGATTCCCCAACCATCGAGGGAAACTCCAGCGAATCCCAATTCGCCGTTCCGAGGAATGGCATTGTGAGTCCGAGTTCGCGGGCTTTCCGCAGGATCGGAGCAGCCTGATCAGCGGGGAGGGGGAGGTAGATGACGTCCGGGTTTTTCTTTTTGATCGTCTGGAGGTGCTTGGTGAAATCCACCGTGCCTGTGGCAAAGGCCTCGCCGGCGATGCGGGCGTCTGGCTTGCGCTTGAATTGTTTTCCAAACGCCAACGCCAGGCTTTTTGAAAATTCGTCGGCAGGGTCGTAGAGCACGAGCGCCCGCTTGGCTCCAAGCGTTGCCGCGAACTTTGCCATGACCCGGCCGGAGTGGAAATCCGTCTGGCAGATGCGAAAAATCCAGGGCTCGTGTGATGGAATGCCGGGCATCGTGGAGCCGAGTGCCAGCAGTGGGATACCAATCTCATCCGCCGCCATTGCAGCCTCTGCACTGCCTGCGGAGAGGCCTCCGATCAATGCGACGGTCTTGTCCTCGCTCACCAGATCGCGCACGGCTTTTTCAGCGCGCGCAGGCTCGGCGCGGGTGTCGCGGACTACAAGCCGTAGCACATGGCCGATGACGCCGCCTCCGGCATTGACCTCCTCGGCGCCCATGGCAAGTCCGTTCAGCACCTCATTTGCACTGCCCTGCCCAAGACCTTTCAAAGGAAGAAAGACTCCCACATTGATCACGGGCAATGGGGTGGGAGTCGGGGCGGGTGTTGGTTCCGCGACTGGAGGTGGTTGAGGGGCGGATGGTTTGTTGCATCCGCTGAACAGCAGCAACATTGCTCCCAATAGGGCGATGGAAAAACGATTCATGCGCTTTTATTTAAAGACAAGCTGCGGGGAAGCGCAACACTGCCATTCACGCGTTTCCATCGGGAACCTTGTCGCCGACGACTCTGGGCGTTAGTTTCCATGCAAATGAGGATTATCGTTACCGGGTTGATCGGGCAGTATGCCTTCGGAGGGGTCACATGGGATTATATTCAATATGCACTCGGCTTTCGAGCCCTTGGCCATGATGTCTGGTATCTTGAGGATACGGGAGCCTGGGCCTACGACCCGGTGAAAATGGAGCCCAGCGCGGATTGCTCCCACAACACGGCCTATCTGGCCCGCGTCATGGAGCAGTTTGGCATGGGCGACCGCTGGATTTACCGGAATGTCGCGGATGAGAAATACCATGGCGTCGCGAGCGCGGCTGAAGCGGAAAAAATCATCGCTTCGGCGGATGTCCTCGCGAATGTTTCCGGCGCCTGCTGGCTGCGCGATGAGACTTCGCGTATTCCGATGAAACTTTTTTTGGATGGCGATCCCATGTTTACCCAGATCGGCCTAGCGGCGGATCCCTCCTCCGAATACGCCAAGCGGGTCGCGGCGCACGAGCGGCATTACTCTTTTGGTCTGAACATCGGCAAGCCAGGGTGCGAGGTGCCTACGGCGGGCTTTAACTGGCGCCCTACTGTGCAGCCGATCGCGCTGGAGTATTGGCGGGATTTTTCGTCTTCGGAAAAAAACCACATCGCTAACGGTGCCTGGACCACCGTGATGAATTGGGCGAGCTATGCGCCGAAGGATTACAACGGCCAAAAATATGGGCAGAAGGATATCGAGTTTGAGCGTTTCCTCGACCTGCCGGGCATGACGAAGGAAAAATTCGTCCTCGCCATGGGGCAGGGGATCGGAAGCAAGCGTCCCACCGAAATGCTCGAATCCAAAGGCTGGCACATCATCGAGCCGGATACCCACCTGCCC
>JAPLTI010000106.1 GCA_026398285.1 Verrucomicrobiota bacterium | reverse complement strand
TGGGCACAAAGTCAAAAGCTGGGCCTCTACGACATGCAGGATGTCCTCGGCTTGAAATGAGGGTTGGCATCGCGCTCGGATCGAATCTGCACGAGCGCCTTTATCTCCTGCAATCCGCCCGACTGCATTTGCAAGCCCTCCATGAGGATCGTGGGCCTTTCCTGTGCTCCCGCATCTTTGAGACCGATCCAGTGGATTGCCCGCCCGGTTCGCCGCTGTTCCTCAATGCCGCCATCGAAATCGCCTGCACCCTTCCGCCGCTTGACCTGCTCGCCGCTTTGCAGCGCATCGAGCAGGTCCTTGGACGCCCCAAGGATCATGGCTTCCACGCGCCACGCACCATCGACCTCGATATCCTCTACTACGACAACCTGCATTTCGTTCTTCCCGAACTCACTCTTCCGCATCCCCGGATTTCCGAGCGCGCCTTTGTGCTTTGCCCTCTTTCGGACATCTGCCCCGAGCGCATCCTGCCCGGTTGGGAAAAATCCATCGCCGAGCGTTTGGCCAATTTTTCCGCAGGGGAATTGCCCAAAGCCGTGGCCTGTTTTTAAAACTCCTTCCTGATATTACTCCCAAATCCCCGTGAAAACCGCACCAGCATCACTCCGCGCAGCCAAGGCCGCAGGCCGCCGCCTGGCCACGCTTACGGCCTACGACTACCCCACAGCGCGTCTTCTCGACGAGTGTGGCCTCGATCTGCTTCTGGTCGGCGACTCCTTGGGAATGGTCGTTCTTGGGCATCCAGACACCACGCAAGTTACGATGGATGACATGATCCACCACACTCGGGCCGTGGCGCGTGGAGTCACCAAAACACTCGTTGCCGCTGATCTGCCCGCAGGCAGTTGCCGCACGCCGAGCCTTGCTGTTGAGAATTCCCGCAAGCTCCGCGAAGCCGGTGCGGACTTGGTGAAAATCGAGGGAGGCAGCGAGTGCCTGCCTGCCATCGAGGCCATCCTTGCAGATGGTATTCCGCTCATCGGTCATCTAGGCATGCTTCCGCAGCGTGTCGTTGAAGAAGGGGGCTACCACATCAAGGGGAAATCCACTGCCGAGGCCGAGCGGTTGGTTTCCGATGCCATAGCCATAGATCAGGCCGGAGCCAGCGCCATAGTCCTGGAACTCGTCCATGCGCCGCTGGCTGCAGAGATTTCAAAAAAGACATCCTGCCCGACCATCGGCATCGGAAGCGGGAAGGAATGCGATGGCGGCATCCTTGTCCTCCATGATCTCATTGGACTCTTCCCGTGGTTCCGTCCGAAATTTGCCCAGCCACGAGCCGATGTCGCCACCACCATTCAGCGGGCTGTGCGCGAGTATTCGCGGGAGATTCAAAGTCCAGCGGGTTGATTCCTCTCAGCCTTTGAGGGCGAGGGGAGTGTGGAGATCGAAATGAATCTCGTATTGCCCGCCGGGTGAATCACGCGCCTTGGCCAGAAGGTTCATTTTCTCGGCAACAGGTGTCTGTGCGGGAATGTGACTCCGGTATTTCTCCGTGCATTCCTGGAAGTAGAGCAGCAGCAGTTTGGCCGCGCTGCTGGAACCATAGAGATTCTTTGCATGGCGAAGAATCGAGATGGCTGCCGTATTGTCGGACTCTTCAAACCATGACTGCCCCTTGGATGTGAGACTGTAGACCAGCAGGGGGCGTCCGGCACTGCGATGGTTGTTGCGACTGGAGAGGAGGCCTCTTTTTTCGAGAGCCAAGCAGTGTTGCTTCGCACCCATGTAGCTGAGCTGAAGCTTTGCGGCGAGTTCCCGCACGGGGAGGGGACCTGATTGTTTCAGCTCGCGGAGAACCTCGTCTTGCCGGCTGGTGGGTTGTGGTGAATTGGCGGGCGGCATGAGGTGAGCAGTTGCGCGTCTTGCCCGGGAAAATGGCTAGCTTTCAGGCAGGAGCGCGCGCTCCTCCGGGCGGAGTTGGCTTTTGTTGATCGTCCTCGAGAGTTCATCGGCTTCCTTCTTTTTTCCGATGCCATAAAGCACGGCGGCGCGAACGGTTCTCCAGGCAGTGGGCGCTGAAAGCCATGAAATGGTCTTGCCCTCGTAGAGTGCATCAGCTGCGGCAGGGTTGCCGGTTTTCAGCATCCCCAGCGCGGCTATGCTCAACGAGGCGAGGGAGTGCGGCGTGTTATCGTAAAACTCCTTCGCAATAGCGGCAGTGGTCGCAGGTTTGTCGTTCGTGAGAAGTTTCAGATAAGTCTGGTCACTGCGAGCTTCAGCCAGCATGGGGAATGATTCGGTGAATTCCTCATAAAGCGGCAAGAGTTCTGCTGCCGAGGTGTTTTGTGGCCAACAGCGGATCAGGCCCAGGTATCCCTCCAGCGCTGTTTCCTTGCGGTGGGAGAGGGCGGTGTAAGCTTTGGTCGCCTGTTCGCGCTCACCGATGCGCAGGGCATAGGCGGCTATGAAGGAAACAACCTCCGGTTTCTCATAGGCGAGGCCGAGTTGCATTTCGCGCCAGCTTTCCTCAGCACTCTCGCTCTCGCCGGATTTTTCTGCAGCCCTTGCCAGGAAAAGCAGGCGGATGCTATCCGAGAGACCGATGATCGTATCGGCATCGAGCATGGTAAAAATATCATTCCAGCGCTCCAGGCCTGCGAGGGCGTCAAGGTATAGGAGAAGCCAATCAGGATTTGAAGCGGCGCGTTCACGGCCGATGAAATCGACGGACTCCTTGTAGTGCAGCCTGCGATTGAGCCAGCGGGCAAAAGCGAGTGCGTCGTCCGGGGCGCCAGAAGTGCGCTCCGACATGGTTTGAGCGAGAAGTGCAGGCTTGGTGGAGGGGCTCTGCATTATCCGCAAATCCAAGGCCAGCAAGGCATCGTCTGGAGTGTGCAGCGGATGCGCCAAGAGCTTGTCCGCGACTTTGTCAGCCTGCAGGGATTCGGTTGCGCGCTGCACGAGAATTTGGGCTCCCATTAGACGAAGTGCAGAGATGCCAATGGCGGAATTTTTATCCACAAGCTGAAGGAGGATTTGACGGCTTGCTGTGACATCTGACTTGAGGGTCATCTCGGCGGTCGCCAGTAGAAGTTTCTCGCCATCATCCGACGTGAGGGTCGGGAGTTCTTTTTTTGCCAAATCGAGAGCCTCTCTGAGGTTCCCCTCTTTCTCTAAAAGGCGCATCTGAATGATGATTTTTCGGGCCGAGTGATCGTCTTGGAGTTGATCCAGCGAGGCCTTTGCGATGACGGGGTTATCGGCCTTGAGGGCCTGTTCGGCCAGTGTGAGGAGTTCCTGTGGAGAAGCCTGCTTTTCCAGCATGAGGCGTTGAAGGGCATTCAGCGAGTTCGGGTCGCCGAGCGAGGCGTTGAAGAGGCGGACTTTGCGGAAGACTGCCTCCTCATTCGGCACCATGAGAATAGCCCGGCGCATCAGACTTATAGATTTCGGAACATTGCCTTCGTTGGCTGCGATCTCCGACTGCGCTAAAAATTTCATAGCCCGCCAGACTTTGAGGCGATGATAAGCTGGGGGAACTGCGACCCAAAGGATCAGGCCTGAAATGAGTAGAGCCAGAACAATGCGCGCGCGGATGTCTCCAGCCAGTTCCCGCAGGAAGTGTCGGCGAGGGTTGTGTCCATGTGGCTCAACCTCATAGTCCGGAAGCTCGATAGGAACCGGTGCGACTGGGGCTGGAGAGGAGGTGAGCGATGGATCGTCTTCTTCCTTGGTTTGCTTTTTTTTGCGAGGGGGTGCTTTCGCATTCTTCGCAGCGGCGCGCGGCTTGGTGATTTTCGCCATCGAGTCGCTCATTTGCTCTCTGAACGATTCTCATCCATGGTGCGTGCCAAGAAGCCGGCAAGTGTGTTTGCCGCAGTAGCCACATCCGTCGTATTCCAGACAGCGGCTTCTAAAAGTGTTTGCCCGCGATTTCGGATTCCCTTTGTCACAACCTTCCAGCGTCCTTTCAGTGTATATTCTTCGCCACTGAGCGTTTCATTTGCCTCAGGACTATGCTCTGCGGAAGCGCCTCCTGCAATGATGGAGTGGAAAACAAGAACAGGTCTTCCGGCATCGCGAAATAAAAACACGCGGAAGCGAAAGCTTTCCTTGCCCACCTGGATCGTGAGGGAGGGAAGTTGCTTCTCAAGAACCATGCCGATGCTGGCAAGACAGGTTCGGGGGTCATGGATGTTCAATGCTTGAATAGCCGTTCGCCCTGCGGGCCAGCGAAGATAAAACACCTGCCACGCGCGCCCTGCGGAATCCGCAAACCGCTCGGAGAATCCCTCTGGAAAAAAAAGAATACGGCGGGTGCGCTCGGAGATGGGAATCGGCTTGGTTCCCGGAGTGCCGGATTTGAGTGCCCAATTGCTTTCGGAGTTTGTCCCTACCTCATGGGAGCGATACCAGAGTTCGGTGCCGGCGAGGGATGTCACTGTGAGGAGAATTGTGGACAGACAGACCGCGACGAGGTGCTTGGAAATAAGTAGTGGCGCCTCCGAGTCCACTGGATCGCTCGCGGCGTTTTTTTGCCTGCTGCGGAATCTGTTGTAAAAATGACTGATCAACCAGAGCGTGCCGAGTGTCGAAACCAGAATGGCATACCCTGCGATATCGTGCCATTTCTCGACGGCAGCGACTCCTTCGTTGGAGGCAATGATTGAAAGAATCGTGGCCCGCAGGAAATTTCCAAAAACCGCGACGAAGATGGAAATCGAGACCAGAACGCTGCGGAAAAAACCGCTGAAGCGAAAAATTTCGCCAAAAAAGAGCGAGGCCATGATGCCGCTCTGGAGCGAGCGGACTCCGCTGCATGCCTCCTCCACGCCCAGCGTGCCTGTGGGAAGGGTGATGAGATGTCCTCGCCGCACGGCCTCATAACCAGTCCAGTGGAGAACCTCCAGAGCCGCCATGGCATTTTTCTCCATAAAGAAACCCATGATCGCCTCCTCGGCGTTGCGCGGCCATGGGATGGCGATCAGGAAGAAGGCGACCGGAAACAGAAAATGCCGCACCCAGGCGAATCCCCCGAGAGAGTAAACAAGGAGGAGCGTCAGCAGTGCGGCGCAGAGCGCGCCAAGAATCCCGGGAATCCTCCACTCCGGGTTCGCTTCAAAAAATGGCTGCACGGCCAAAAGAAAACCAAGCGCCGGTAGGGCTGCGAGGCCCAGCAGCAAGGGATTCCCGGATTCCCCGGTTGAAGGGCGGTCTCGCCAGCGCTGATGAAAGAGCGCCACACACAAGATGGGGACCAAAAATCCATAGCTGTATTGCGGATCGATCTCCCATTCGGTCCAGAGCATTCGGATCGACAGCCACCAGACCGAGGTCAGTGCGATCAACGCCACCCAGATTTGGCGGGTCATTGCAAAGCGGGCCGGGGGGGTATTTTCCAAGGCTATGGGCTCCCCGTTTTAGCGGCCTTTTCCGAAGATCATGACATGGAGTGTCTTGAGGATCACGGTCGCATCAAGCACGAGTGAGAAGTGGCGGATGTAATACAGATCATACATGAGCTTTTCGAGAGTGTCGTTGATGCTGGCTCCGTAGGAATAGTTCACCTGTGCCCAGCCCGTGATGCCTGGTCGCACCAGATGCCGGAAGTGGTAATACGGGATGACCTCTTCGTATTGCTCGACGCATTTGATCCACTCGGCGCGCGGTCCAATGAGGCTCATCTCACCACGCAGCACATTCCAGAGTTGGGGAAGTTCGTCCAAGCGCGAGATACGCAGCCAGTGGCCAAGTCGGGTCACTCGCGGATCACCTTGCACGGTGTAGAGGCCTTTGAATTCACTGCCGACCTCCATCGTGCGGAATTTATAAAGGGTGAAGAGGTCGCCATGCTGACCTACCCGCGTCTGGCTGAAAATCACAGGTCCGCGCCCCTCCCATTTGATCAACAAAGCGACGAGTGCCATGACTGGCGACATGAAAAGAAGCGTGAAGGACGCCAGTATGATATCGAAAACACGCTTCAGCGAGGCAAAGGCAGAGTGCTGCACAAGCTGAAACCCCGAGTCTAGAGGCCAGGTGCGGCTCAGCAGGTCGGGTGGCATTTTTTGCCAGTAGGCCTCGAAAAACGAGTGCATGGTGTAGACAGGCAGTTCTTGGAAATGCACCGCAACGAGAGAGGTCAGGATGTTGTTATCCAGATGGTCTGGCGGAGCGGCGATGACGATCGCCTCGTGCTCGGTGTCGGGATTCTCTTCGAGATTTTTTAAGACATCAGCAGCCAAGGCCGAATAAACCGGGCTTCCGGGACCAGCGACATTGGCTCCCACCACGGCATCCCCTGCAGCAAAGAAGTGGAGGTTCTGTTTCTGGCCATTGATCGTATAGTTTTTGTAAAACCGCTCGCCGGACTCCGTGTCGCTGATGACCAGCAGGCGGCGGTTTCTGCGAAGCAGGCGGGAGGAATAGAGCAGTCGGCGCTGGAAAAGCGAAATGGCGCTGAATGCCAAGAAGGTGAACCCGAAAATGGAACGACTCGAAGCGACCACCCCGCCGAACGAGGCGATCAGATAGACGGCGAAGGCGGAGAGCAGAAATGCCGTCAGGCACGCGATAAGGTGTTCGCTGGAGTAGCCTACCGATTTCATTTCCGAGCGGGGGTTGTAGGCGCCGATCAGGCTGAGCGAGAAAATCGAAATGGCCGTTGGCAAAATCACCTCGGCCCATCCGTATTTGTTAAAATCTCCAGAAAACTCCGATAGCGCGATGTAAATGCCTGCCCAACATAAGCAATCAAGGATCAAGAGTGCGAACATGACGGCCCTCTCGCGAAATGAACCGCGAGCGACCTTCAAACCAGCCGGGAACAGGGAGGCAGGCCTTTTCGAAACGAGGTCTGAACCCTGGTCGGTTGCTTCCATGGAGTGTGTGGCCATGCGTTTAGTCAGAGGGGAATTTATAGTCGACAACCATAAAACCTGTCTCGGCTCGCGTAAAGTTTTTCTTGTTACTTATAAACAAAGATTTCAGACGCAATTGTCAGGCGATTGGCCTGCATTAAGACCACGCAATTCCAACGAAGAAAAAATAAACTCTTAGTAGGAGCCTTCCACCCGCGCCGCGACATCGCGGTATCCATAGTCCACCTCGTAAATTTGCTTCATGCAATCGACGGACTTTTCCTTGTCGTCCATCTTTTCGTAGACCAGACCCAGATTGTAGATCACATCCTTCTTAACGGGATCCATTACCAAGAGTTCGGAAACCGCATCCGAGAGGGTCTTGGCCGCTAAGTCGAGCATGCCTCGGGCTGTGAAACATTGGCCCAGCAGGCTCATGGCTTTCATGCGGACATTGGGGTTCTGCCTGGCTTTTTGAAGCTCAGGAATGGCGTCCTGCCAACGCTCATGCTCGGTGAGAAGCTCGCCGAGTTCGAAGCGGAATTGAAGGTCTGTCGGATTTTGCTCCACCCGGGTGCGGGCAAATTGCAGGGCGAGTTCGGACCGCTGTGCGCGGAGGCTGGGGAGTTCGGCTTCGTAAGCCTCGGATTCCGGAGTGCCAGGGTTGGCGGCGATGTAGTCCTCGCGGGCGCTAATGGCGATGTCGAACTGGCGGATCTGCAAATCGGAGGCCTTGCGCACGAGGGCCATATCGGAGTTGTTCGAGAGAGCGGCTGCGTAGGTGAACCAGCTGGCGGCATTTTCCCAATCCTCCTTTTGCTCATACAGCTCGGCGATGCGACGCGAAGTGTCGATGTTTCCTGGCTCCGCTTCGGCTTTTGCATGGAGTTCCGCGAGGAGGTTCTCGATCATCTCTTCGCTACGAACCACGCGGGATTGCTGCTCGAGGGCGACGGCCTGTTCTTTGTTTTTGATGAGATCGCGATAGGTCGTTTCCTCTTTTTCCCAGCCCCCGCTTTGCATCGAGGCGGAGGCGGAGGCGTCTTTCATGCCCTTGATAGCACCCATATCGTTCGGGGTGATCTCCAAGATGCGCTGGTAGAGTTCCACTGCCTTGTCAGGTGCCCCGAATTGCAGTTGGTGCTTGGCGAGTTCGTGCAGGGTTTTGGTGTCCTTGGGAGAACTCTCAAGAATTGTCTCGAGGGCGAATGCGGCTACTTCTGGCAGTTTCGCAGCCAGAGCGGCTTCGCGGAGGGTTTGGTTGAGTTGCGGATTGTTAGGCTCGGCTTCCAGGCATTTCTCAATGGCATCGATGGCCTCAAGAGGGTCTTTTTTAATTTGAGCCTGGATTTTCAGCGCGCTGAACGAGGCGGTGGAGAAAAGCGATTTCTTTCCGCCGGTCTTTGCCAGTGCGGCTTTGCGGGCGAGTTGGCGTCCGGCAAGGAAGTCGGGACAGCTCTTTAGAATCGTCTGAAGAATCTGGATCGTGTAGCCGTAGTTCTTGAGCTGCATCGCGCTCATGGCTTTCAGCCAGTTTGCGCGGTGGAACTCGGGGAGGTCTTTTTCTGTCTTCACGGCCATAGGAGGCAGGTATCCTAATGTCTTGGCGTGTTTATTCAAGCTTCGCCTCAGGCGATTTGGTGGCGACGAAGGCGCTATGCCGAGCGTATGGTATCCCGTCTCTCTTGATGAATTTTCCAACTCTGCTCCGCCTCCTGTGTTTGCTCCTCATCGTGTCGAAGGCACATGCCGATTGGCGAGTGGCGCTGCCGGGGTGGGACTATCAATTTCCCTCTGATCACGGCAGTCATCCCGGTTTCAAAACCGAATGGTGGTATTTCACCGGCAACCTGCGGGCCAAGGGAGGAGAGGAACTCGGCTACCAGCTCACATTTTTTCGTCAGGGCGTCACAGCGCCGTCTCAGCCCTTGCCGACATCGCGCTTCATTCAGAGGGATGTCAAATTCGCGCACTTTGCGG
>JAPLTI010000360.1 GCA_026398285.1 Verrucomicrobiota bacterium | reverse complement strand
ACGATTCCACCATGGTCGCGCACGATCTGGATCGTCTCCTGCACGCGGCCTCCGCGTGTTACGACATCCTCCGCAACGACGAAACGCTGGCCTGGGTGGATTTCAAATCCACGGCGCAGAACAAGTCCGCCATTCCCATCCTTCTCAACGAAGATGTGCTTTTTGCCGAGGTGGCGTGCGACTTCCTGGCCGACAATGATTCCCCCGACGGCGGGCGAGATAACGGCTTCCGCCTCATATGCGCCGAGCTTTTCCGCGAGCATTCCACACACGCGCGAAGCGATGGGGGCATCTTGCAGGAGCAGTGCGCACTGGAAAAACTCGCGGCTGTGAAGGCCGCTGCGCAGGACAAAGTGGCCGTGGAGCAGGGCTCCGGTTTGTTTGAACAGATCTAGGACGTCTTGCATAGGAACTTGGCTTCTGTCGACCGGTTACTTCAGGTTTGCATTCACCCAGTCAATGAAGCCGGGCACGCCTCCGCCTTTATAACCGACCTCGCGGGCGAGTTCCTTGCCATCAGGGCCAAGGAGAATGACGGTTGGGAATCCTTGCACTTCATACTGCGCGGCGAGTTTTTGATTCCGCTCCTTGATCTCCGGCGCCTGCGGCTTGCTACGGGGGAAATCCAGCTTCACCAGCACCAGTTTGTCTTTTGCGAATTCCCCGAAGGCGGGCTGCTCAAAGACATCCTTGTTTTGCTTCATGCAGGGCGGGCACCAGTCCGAGCCAGTGAATTCCAGAAGAACCGGTTTTTTTTCAGCGGCGGCCTGGGCTGTCGAAGCCGCATAATCAGTGCTCCAAAGGTCAGAGGCTTGCACAGAGGCTACGGCGAGGAGAAGGCAGAGTAATAAAGTTTTCATCGCTTATATCATGAACAGGGTTGTCCTGATTTCAAATGTAAACTCGCCCCGTGGGGCACTCACCCAAGCAGTCTGTAAAAAGACATCGCAACTCCGCCGCTCACGATTTATCAAACTTAGCATCTCATGAGCCTGCCTGAACTGAAAGTTGCCGTTTTGAATTCCGGGACGACCTCTGCTCTGACGGTAGTGGGCCACCTCAACGCCCTCACAGTCGGCGTCCTTGAAAGCAATCTCGATGCTATCCTATCGACTGACGCCCGCCGCATCGTTCTGGATTGTTCCGGTCTTTCCTTCACAAGCAGCGCGGGGCTGCGGGTATTTCTCGCGACAGTCAAGCGGATGAAATCCCGAGGCGGCACATGTGCCTTCGCGTCCCTGACACCCGCCGTGCACGAGGTATTCGAAATGGCCGGATTCCTCGAAACCATGGAAATCCACACCTCGCGCGAGTCGGCATTGGTCTCAGAGAACCTCTAAACCGAAGGCCGCAGCACGTGCCTTGGCGGGCCTCCACCACGGGTCAGGTTCATGATCGCCTGAGAGTGAGCATCCGAAACAGCCGCGCCCTTTGCATTCAATAGCCAATTTTACAAGGCGAGTGTCGATCGATACCATTGTATCAATTATTCATTACTGCCCCCTCTGACGCACTTCCGCTCCCCGCCTCCCTCTGGCGCAACCTAACCCAGATTATTCTGAAAAATTGAAAGGAAATGTAGCCTGCCCCCAATTTTCTTTGGGCAAGTTCGGTTTCTCATCGGATTTTCGTGCGGACTGGCGCTTACGGCTTCCATGGCGCTGGAACACTTTGCGCGCCTCCTGCCGGGCAGAGGGTTC
>JAPLTI010000340.1 GCA_026398285.1 Verrucomicrobiota bacterium | reverse complement strand
CTTGCACTGGGCGCAATCGCTGCCTGGACACGGGCGCTCATCGGCCCCCAATGAATTTTGATAAACTTGCATCGCGCCAACCTACCCAGCGGCCCGGTGCTCCGTCAGCTTCGCCCGACTCCGTTCCAGGCTTCTCGCCTACGGCTCGAAGCCTTCCACTGCGTCGGGCGAAGCTGACGGATGTTTCTTACAATCCCACCGTGCCCCGACCCAATTATCCCGCGATTATTGTGAAATCGAATGCCCCCTGTTCCTCGTGATTATCTCGGCGAGGGACAATAGCACTTCACTTGATTCGCCGTTCGTTGGCGCTGCGAGTAGGCGAACTTTTCCGTCAGGATCACAAAGAACGCCTCCTCCAGATAAGTGAGGTAATTCGCTACCGTGCGCTTGCTGCACTCGATGCCGCGCTGCGTGAGTGTTTTTGTGAAAGCTGAAATCGAAAACATCTCGCCGGCTTGATCCACCGCATTCCGCATCATGGAGGACAGCGTCTCCTTGGCTCGAATATCATAGCGCTCCAGGATGTCCTTGTAATAGGTCGTCTGGTAATATCCCAGCAGCACTCGCCGCCGCTCCATGGCCGAATCACACGCTGCCACGCCGGGAAATCCGCCTCTGCTCAGGTAGTCCTCGAAGGCCCCGAGAATCCGACCCTTGGCCGATGTGTGGATCATGCTTGGGTTCACCTCGATCTCTCTGAAGCGCAGAAATTCAGAAAAGGAAAATGGAAACATCGCCACCTCAAGACAGCGACCGCGCAACTCGGTGGAAACTTCGCGACTCAGCAACTCCGAATTGCTGCCGCTGATCAGGATTTTAAAGGCCCGCCGATTGTGAAGCGTTCGGACCACCCGGCTCCAATTCGGCAACTGCTGCACTTCATCTAAAAAAAGATACTCCGGCCCATGCCCTGTGAGTTGCTCAAAGGCCGAAAGCAACTCACCGGCGGGATCCTCGCCCAAATACGCCATCCGGTAGTCCTCAAAATCCACAAACAAAATCCGATCCCTCGGAATGCCTTGTTTTTCGGTCAGTTCGCGAATCAGTTGGAAAAAGAAAAAGGTCTTTCCTGAGCGCCTGGGGCCCACCACAGCAAGGATTTCTGTTAACTTCGAGATGTCGGGATGCTCGGCATCCCGGATCACCAGTTCCGGCAAGGAAAACTGCTCCAACCACTCCCCAACGATCGCTTTGGCTGCTTCAGACATTAGAATAGTGTTTCTCAAGGTAAACAATATAGCAATAAAATGTTTTTTTAAAGAAACGGATTATACTTAACGCCTGTGCGCTCGATCGCGGCAGATTCATCGAATCACGTGTGCCAATCGCCTCTTTGATAAAAACAAAATAAACAAAAATAAATTGTGAAACTTGCGGGGTTTGTCTTAATTGGTTCGTCATGCCTCCGGCCACTTTATCGTCAATTCGCTTCTGCTCGCGAGGGCACGATGCTGTTGGCACTTGTGACACGGCATGGCGGCTCTGCGACAATGATAGGGCACAAAATATTCTGGCGCATCATTTAAGTATGCTCGTTTGTCGGGACGCGTATCGCTTTGCTTTGCTCTTCAAGAGAACTGAGGCCTGAAGAGCTTTTTTGTCTATGATTGAAATACAATCCCTATATCAGAATCACATGGTCCTTCAACGGGACCAGTCGATACCCTTGCGCGGTCGAGCCAATCCGTATTCGGAAGTGAGTGTCAGGCTCGCAGGCCAGAACTCGGCGACAACTACAAGAGCGATTCGGCGCATCAACACCGCAGTGGCCTGCAGAGCCTCCTTCTGGCCATCTGCATCATCATCCAGCTGATAGAGTTCACCAAAAACGCCTGATCTGAAAAAATATCCAATCCGCATATGACATCACTCTGCAACGCCCTCGACCATTTTGAACCGGCCCTCCAACTCGAGGAGGCGCTTCGCAAGACCGCTGCGCCTTCGCCATGGCCGGGCCTGACCGATGCCTCCAAGCGCACAAAGGCCATCGCACTTGCGCGCGAGAACGGACTCTTCGAGCGCCTGGCGGAGCGGCTTGTCGGTCAGGGAGCGGGATCTGCGTATTGGGGTATATCTCCCTATAGCTATGCTTCCACTCCTCAGCCTCATCCCATCAAGCGGCTCGACTGGAGCGCCATCTGTGAATACCACCGCACCGGAAAATGGCGCGACGGGGAGATCATCAGCAATGCCCTTGCCCGTATACAGGACGAGGCTCTCGCGCTCTGGCTCGATCATCCATCGGCGGATGCAGGTCGATTGGAAGAAACCCTCTGGGCCTTCTGCGACTTTGAGTTCTGGATGCCGCAGGAAAGCGCAAAGCTGCATGGGGCGGATCTGACCGCAACAACCTGCGGTGCGGTGCTCTCCGAATTGTTGCTCGCCGTCGGCGACCGCCTCGACACTCAGGTGGTCCGGCGCGTCGGCCAACGCATCGAGGAGCGATCTCTGAATGCAGCCCTCGATTGGCGCAACCTGCCGATCTGGATGTTCCGAAG
>JAPLTI010000278.1 GCA_026398285.1 Verrucomicrobiota bacterium | reverse complement strand
TGACTGGACGAACCGAGTTGTGTTTTTGAGCAAGCGCTGAATTTTTGGTCGAGGGTCGAGCAAGGATTTGCTGCGATTGGCTAATCCGCCTACGCGCTGCGCGACTCCGGCGGGACATGTCCGCCCTACGCGCTATGCGGTTCTGGCGTGACAAGGATGAGTGAAAGTAAGGGTGAGAAGTGGCAAAAGCTCTCGACGCTGGACTCTCGTCTCTCGACACTCCATTTTGGCAAAATCATTTTTTGGAACCACCGATTACCCGGATTTGCACAACCAAGCATCGGGGCAGATGCGCGGTAGACTGCCGCAAGGCAGCCTGAAAGGCGAGATGAGCGGGAGCGAACGAGTCAAATGTGAAGAAATGCAGGGCTGTGCTTGGGCGAGCCAAGCTGGCGCTGTGCTTTCAAATCCCTTCACAAGCGAGCTTACACGGGATTCTGAAAGCACATCGCTCATTATGCTGCGCAAATGGCCCTGCGATGCTTCGCCAGAAATCTTTCGGAAAAAACACCGGGGTTGCGCTTGGTTTCCAAGCGGGGAGATGTTGTAAAAAAGCATCCGCAAGTGGGCTTGCGAGTGTCTTTTCTGCAACAAATCCAGCATTCGCGCAGCGAATCAAGCCCGTGATTTTTCGTTGTGCCTATTTATCCGTGTAAATCCGAGCCATCCGTGGTTTAAAAATGCTCTATTCGCTGCGCGGCTCCAAGGTAAAAGAAAAGTATTCCTTGAATAAAACTACAACATTGCTTAAATCGTCACTATGAATAGTGACAACTTAAAATATGTGGTTCGGCAATCCGTGGAAAGAAAACTTCCGCAGACTATTCCGAGGGAGATCAAATTGCCTGTTGGGACTGGAAAGGTCGTTGGCTTGGCTGGCGTGCGTAGGGCTGGTAAGACTTTTCTCTTCTTTCATGCGATGCGGTTGCTGTTGGATAGCGGGGTTCCACGCGATCGGATGCTATATTTGAATTTTGAAGACGACCGCTTGCAGCCAATTCGGGAAGGGGATTTGGATTTGGTGCTGAGGAGCTTCCGAGAATTGTATCCCAATTCGGTTGGCGAGAAAGTTTATTTGTTTCTTGACGAGGTTCAGAGCGCGCCGGGTTGGGAGCTTTGGGCGAGGAGATTGTATGACACGGAGAATGTCGAGATTTTTGTAACTGGGTCGTCTTCGCAACTTTTGGCCCGGGACCTTGCTACTGCTCTGCGCGGACGGAGCATCACATTGGAAGTTTTTCCCCTCTCGTTTGGTGAATTTTTGAAATTCCGCTCGATTCCCGTTCTGGAGGCAGATGCAGACAATGAAAGCCGCTTGCGAGCCGCGCTAGTGGAATATCTGGAATGGGGCGGATTTCCGGAAATCGTTCTGGCGGATATGGCATTGCGACACTTAATTCTTGAAGAATACACCTCGCTTATGCTGTATCGAGATATCGTGGAGCGTTATGGGGTGCGCAACGAGAAGTTGATGAGGGAACTGTTGCGCCATGCTTTTCGAAACACGGCAAGTTTATTAAATGTTAGCAAATTGCATCGTGATCTTTCATCCCAAGGATATCAGGTTTCAAAAAACACGCTTTTCGAGTATTTGGGCTATCTTGAGGATGCATTTCTTGTGTTTTTGCTTCCGGTCCAAGAGGCATCCATCAGAAAGCAGGCGCACAATCCAAAGAAGATGCATGTTATTGACACGGGCTTGGTCTCGGCATTCAAAACCCATCCGATGCGCGATCTTGGGCATCGCTTGGAAACGGCCGTGTTTTTGCATCGGCGCAGGCGCACCAAGGCGCTTTTTTATTATGCGGATTCTGCAGAAATTGATCTCTGCGATGGCGAAGGAAGGGAGTTCGTAAACACTTGTTGGGATTTGGGAAATCCGGAAACTTTAGACCGCGAGTTGCGGGCCATGCAATTTGGGGCGAGTCGATGGCCTTCGGCCAAGGGGCGACTGGTTTATCATGAATACCAAAAGCAGGCAGTCGACCGCTTCGACAATCCCATGCCCGCATGGAAGATGCTGCTGGGGAGCTATGATGCCTGATTACCTGGCAGAGGTCGATGCTACCGGCACTATTGGCCCTGGATTTTCAGATCCTCCAATCATATTCATCAGTTATAGTCCCGCGCACTACTTGCAGTGGACGCTTGCGATTTCCCGCCGTTCCAATCCAAGCAAGCGGATTTTCTTGTTGGGCGATGCCACAAACAAGAGGAGCGTGCGCGGAGTTGCCGAGTTCGTCGATTTCGAGTCTTTGGGCGGCACGGAAAAGGAACGCACTTTTCAGCAACCCGCGGGCTGGGCGCGGTTGGAGAAGAACTAACCACGGATTTCTCAGATGGGCACGGATGCAGCAGACGCAGGGCTATGCTTGGACAAGCCAAGCTGGCGCTGTGCTTTCAAATCCCTTCACAAGCGAGCTTGCACGGGATTCTGAAACCCCATCGCCCATTCTGCTATACAAATGGCCCTGCGCTTGCGCCTCGCGCAGAAATTGTTGGGAAAAAATGCGGGGTTGCGCTTGGCCTCCAAGCGGGGATGTGTTGTGAAAAAGCATCTGCAAGCCCGCTTGCGAGTGTCTTTTCAACAACAGATTCAGCATTCGCGCAGCGAATCAACACCGTGCTTTTTTCTGTTTTTCTATCCGTGTATATCTTGGTAATCCGTGGTTAAAATTTTTTAGCCGTGAAGAGGCGCAATCCCCTTACGCGGCATGCGGCTCCGGCGGGACAAGTTCCTGCGTTGCAGGTGGTGCTTGTTGGCGGAGAACTGATGGGTGACCAGGGTAAATTTTATCCTTTACAAAAGGATAAAAGCTTATTATAATGTCCTCCATGAAAAGTCAAATTCGCAAGACGCTCATTCAAAAATTGAGTGATGCCTTGGTTATGGAGGTTCCCGAACTGACGCGGAGGGAGATTCGTTTACCGAATGTGCCTGGCAAGGCTATCGCTGTGGTCGGTATGCGGCGCAGCGGCAAGACCTGTTTTCTCTCCCAGTGCATGGCCGATCTTCTGGCGGAGGGGACTTCCAGAGAATGCCTGCTACTGCTGAATTTTGAGGACGACCGGCTGGCTGGGATGGATGCGACCGATTTGTCATTTTTGCTTGAATCCTACTATCAACGGCATCCAGAATTTCGTGATAAAACACGCGTAACTCTCTTTCTGGATGAAATACAGCTTGTTCCGGGATGGGAGACCTTTGCCCGTCGTATCCTCGATAGCGAGAAGGTGCAGCTGTTTGTTTCCGGTTCGTCGGCCTCGATGTTGAGCCGGGAGGTGCATACCAGCATGCGGGGCAGGTCCATGGAGGTGGTGGTGTTTCCGTTCAGTTTCCGAGAGGCACTGGCGCATCGGGGTCTTCTTCCGGACAAACCTTGGCAGTCCTTGCCGAAAGCCCAGCGCTCGCTGCTTGAAAAAGCCTTTCTCGCATACCTTGAGGAAGGAGGGTTCCCCGATGCGCAAAATCTCGATATCCGAGATCGGCGTCCTCTTTTGCAAGGGTATGTGGATGTGGCTGTGCTGCGGGATATCATCGAGCGGCATGGAATTTCAAATCCGGTCGCCTTGCGGTGGCTCCAACGCCACCTTTTGGGGAATGCCGCAGCCCCGTTCAGCATTCAAAAGTTTCACAATGCCTTGAAATCTCAAGGTCTCCCGGTGTCCAAGGACAGCCTGCATTTGTTTCTCGCGTATTTCGAGGATGCGTTCCTAATCCGCACAACATCAATCTTCACGGCGTCGGAGCGTCAGCGAATGGTCAATCCCCGCAAGGCTTACCCAATCGATCCTGGGCTCATTTCCGTTTATGAACCTGCCGGCAGGGACAATCTGGGCCATGCGCTTGAAACGGCGGTGCTGATCGAGTTGCTACGGCGTGGATGCGAGGTTCGTTATTTCCGGACATCCGCGGGCAATGAAGTGGATTTCCACGCTGTGGATGCCATGGGAAAAACTTGGCTCATCCAATCCTGTGCTGATGCGAGCGATCCCGAGACATTTGAACGCGAAGTCCGCAGTCTGGTGGAGGCGAAGTCGCAATATCTCGAGGCGGAAGCCCTTCTTTTGTTGCTTGCTCCGCTGACCAAGGGATATGAGATGCCGGATGAAATCTGCTGTAAAGATTGCATTGAGTGGTTTTTGGAAAAAGTGGGTTGAAAAAAATCGATGCGCGGTGGGCGTGACGAGTCCGCCTGTGCGCTACGCGGCTCCGGCGTGACATGGAAGAGTGAAAGTGAGGGGGGGGTTCTGGCAGAATCATGCTTGGCAGAATCATTAAAGCATGGGGAAGAAGTAATGGGCGGAGGTGGAGAAAAGGCTGAAACGCTGAAATGGCACTCGACCCTAGACTCTCGTCTCTCGACACTCCATTTTGGCAAAATCATTGACAGCAAAATCATTTTTTAACCACAATCGAGCACGGGGGCAGGTGCGAGAAAGAGCAACCGAAGGTTGGCCCGAAGGGCGAGGGAGTGGGAACGACCGAGTCAAATGACACGGATAGACACGGATGAAACAGAGAGCATAGAAGAGCAGGGCTATGCTTGGGCAAGCCAAGCTGGCGCTGTGCTTTCAAATCCCTTCGCAAGCGAGCTTGCACGGGATTCTGAAAGCACATCGCTCATTATGCTGCGCAAATGGCCCTGCGCTTTCGCTTCGCGCAGAAATTGTTGGGAGAAAACACCGGGTTGCGCTTGGTCTCCAAGCGGGGATGTGTTGTGAAAAAGCATCTGCAAGCCCGCTTGCGAGGGTCTTTTCCACAACAAATCCAGCATTCGCACAGCGAATCAACCACCGTGTTTTCTATTTTCCTATTTGACTCGTTCGTTCCCACTCATCTCGCCCTGCGGGCCAACCTCCGGTTGCTCTACCGCGCACCTGCCCCGGTGCTTGGTTGTGTATATCTTGGTAATCCGTGGTTAAAATGTGTGATTACTGGTTAGTTTTTTGGAGTTTCATTTTGAGACTTGACCCGAGTGTTGTATTTTTCCGTTGAGTCAGAATTGCGGTGATTAGGCTTGATTTGCGCCGCAGAAAATGCGGTGATTACTAAATGATGTATGTTTGGCAAAATGCTTTGTGGCCGAAATGGCGCTGTGATTTTGAGCGTTTGAATCCTCTTTTGCAGGATTTAAGGATGGAGGCTGGTCGGCTTCAAGGAAGGATGGAGATGATTGGGCTTGAGGCTCGGGGGCGTGCGCGTTTGGAGGCACTTGTGGCGGAGGCGATGCAGACGAGCGCGATCGAGGGGGAGGTTTTGAACCCGGCGGCGGTGAGGTCTTCGGCGGCGCGGCGTCTGGGGTTGGCGACGGTGGGTTTTTCGCCGGTGGACCGTGTTGCCGATGGGGTGGTGGAGATGGTATGGGACGCGATGCGGAAGACGGGTGAACCTTTGACCGAGGAGAGGCTACTTGGTTGGCATGCGGCGCTTTTTCCTACCGGATACAGCGGGACTTCGAAAATCAAAGTGGCCGCCTGGCGCGATGATGCGATGGGGCCGATGCGTGTGGTTTCCGGAGAGATCGGAAGGGAGCGTGTGCACTATGAAGCTCCTCCAGCAGACGTTATCCCAACCGAAGTGCGCTTTTTTTTGGAATGGATCAACTCCGATGAACAGGACTTGGATCCATTTGTGAAGGCGGGACGCGCGCATCTGTGGTTCGAGGTCCTACATCCTTTTGAGGATGGCAATGGCCGGATCGGGAGGGCAATTGTGGAATGGCTTCTGGCGAAGGCGGTGGGCGAATCGAGTGCGGGATACTTCAGCATCTCGCGGCAGATGGAAAGGGAGCGAAGAGATTATTATCTGCAGTTGGAAATGTCTTCGCGCGGAGACTTGAATGACGAATTGTGGCTGGGATGGTTCTTGGGCTGTATCAAGCGGGCGATCAAGAATGCCGATGAGATTTTGGATTGTGTTTTGAAAAAGGCCCGTTTTTGGAGTAAATGGGCGGGCGTGGCACTGAATGAGCGTCAATCGGCCATGCTCAATAAATTATTGGATGGGTTCGATGGGAAACTCACTTCATCAAAATGGGCGAAAATCATGAAATGCTCTCCGGATACGGCGCTGAGGGATTTGAGTGATTTGGTCGCGAGAGGAATTCTTTTGAAGGCCGAAGGCGGTGGACGGGGGACGAATTATGTTTTTCCAGAAATCGGGACAGCGGACTAAAAAAGCTGTAAATCTGAAATGCTGAAATCGGGTAATCCTCCTACGCGCTTTGCGGTTCCGGCGTGACAAGTCCGCCTGTGCGCTACGCGGCTCCGGCGTGACATGGAAGAGTGAAAGTGAAGGGGGAGAAGTGGCACAGAAGGGAATAGGCAAAATCATTTTTGGAACCATGGATGGGCAGGATAGACACGGATGAAACAGAGGGCAGAAAAGCGTAGGACTATGCTTGGGCAAGCCAAGCTGGCGCTGTGCTTTCAAATCCCTTCGCAAGCGAGCTTGCACGGGATTCTGAAATCCCATCGCCCATTTTGCTACGCAAATGGCCCTGCGCTTGCGCCTCGCTCAGAGATCTTTGGGGAAAAATGCGGGGTTGCGCTTGGTCTCCAAGCGGGGATGTGTTGTAAAAAAGCATCTGCAAGCCCGCTTGCGAGTGTCTTTTCAACAACAAATCCAGCATTCGCACAGCGAATCAACCCCGTGATTTTTTGTTGTGCCTATTTATCCGTGTATATCCGAGCTATCCGAGGTTTAAAAAATGCTCCATTCGCTGCGCGAATGAGCTCGTGACTCGACTGCAGTGACTCTTTACTTGTTGCTTGTAACCCGTTGCTTTCATTCGTG
>JAPLTI010000151.1 GCA_026398285.1 Verrucomicrobiota bacterium | reverse complement strand
ACCGCCTCGCAAACGGGAAAAAATGCAGCGTCTGCAAGGCAGTCAAGCCGCTTACTGAATTTTACAAGGCCCTCTACGAGTCGCTCGATGGGCGGATGTCGCTTTGCAAAACCTGCTTTAACGCCTCACAGAAGCGTTATGTAGCGGCCAATGCGGACAAGGTCAAAGCGCAGCGTCAGCAATGGGTAGAGAGGCGAAGGGCAGAGGATGAATCGGGCTGGAAGCAGAAGAAAGTAGACTACCGCCGAACCGCTCGCGGTGCTTTTCTGACTCTGCAAAAAAGATGCAGCGGCAATGCGATGCGAAAAGGATGGATGGCAATATCGTGGGAAGACTTTTCCGTATGGTATTCGTCACAAGAGCCAACGTGTGCTTATTGCGGAGTTAGTTTGGAACAGTTTCTTTCGGTGAGGCATCTGATGGCTGGCTCCGCAAAAGCCACGCAGACACTCACAATTGACCGCTGCGATTCCTTGAGGGCTTACGCCGAAGGCAACATCGTTATGTGCTGCTACCTGTGCAATTACCTAAAGGGTTTTTTCTTCACGGCTGAAGAGTTCGGTGAAATAGCGCGTGAATACGTAACGCCATATTACGCGCAACTCTTGCAGAGACATGAGTGATACGCTGATCTTCTGCTCCAAGTGCGGGCAGTCAAAGCCTGTAGCGTTTTTTTACGTCCGCAAAGAAACAGGGCGGCCAAAGCCTTCCTGCAAAGAGTGCATTAGCAAAAGAGGCTCCTCCTACCGCGCGCTGAATAAAGATGTTATTGCCAGCAGGAACAAGGCTTGGGTGCAGCGAAACGCGAAGAAGATACGCGAACAGCACCAAATCTACCGCTCTACTGTGACTGGCGCATGGACAGCCTTCGTTAGCCGCAAGCGCAAAGGAAAGCATAGCTTTTCGATTAACAAGGCCGACTTCATCGCGTGGTGGACAAAAACGGAAAAAGTCTGCGCCTATTGCGGAATCAACAAAGAGCAGCAGCAACTGGTGTTTGAGCGGATGGGGCGGTCTGTGCGGGATGTCGAACTCCAGATAGATCGAAAGGACTCATCGCAGGGATACAGCATCGAAAACATCTGCTTCGCCTGCCGAGTCTGCAACGAACACAAGAGAGATTTTTTTTCTTACGAGCAGTTTCAACGTATCGCGAAGAGGTTTGTGCAGCCAAAGATGGCGTTTTTGCTCGGAGGCAAAACATCTGCTAAAGCCCTATGAAGCTCTTTGTAGGCAAGAACGACCTCGGCACCCTGCGGCCCGATCTTGTGCCATTTTTGGTAGACGCATCTTTGGCAACAAGAATCGCTCCTTCTTCACACAAAAAGGTTGAATGGAAATGCAGGGGATGCCGTCAGCGATTCCTCATGGCGGTCGCCACCCGTTCAAGGGCAAGTATAGGTTGTCCCTACTGTTCGGGAAGGCTCGTCAAAAAAGGTGTTAACGATCTCCGCACGGCCAACCCAAAACTTGCTGGTGAACTGGTAGACAAAAGAATTGCAACCACCGTGACGGGGAGGTCATCCCGAAAAGTATTGTGGCGATGCAAAAAAGGACATCCGCCTTGGATTGCCAGCATTAGTGATCGCGCCGATGGTCACGGGTGCCCGTATTGTTCTGGGCGGCGTGCGTGGGTTGGAAAAAATGACCTTGCGACAACTCACCCTCGCTTGGCCCGCGACTTGGTAGATCGCTCGCTCGCAAAGACTCTGGGAGCAGGTTCAAGGCGTCGGGTCGCTTGGAAGTGTCCAAATCACGACGAACACTACTTGATGACGCCCCACCACCGCACAAACTTCGGGCAGGGCTGTCCGTTCTGCGCGAACCGCAGGGTGTTAGTGGGCTTTAATGACTTGGCGACAACCGATCCCAAGCTTGCCAAGGAACTTGTCGATAGGTCCATGGCAACAAAGGTGACGCGGGGGACATCAAGTAAGCGACTGCAATGGAAGTGCAAGAAGGGGCATACGTGGACTGCCTCACCGAACATGAGGACTGGGAAATGTGAGAAGGGGCATCGCTACACGTCGACTCCAGATAAACGCATTTCTCGCAAGCAGGGTTGCCCGTATTGCGTCGGCAAGCGAGTGATGCAAGGTTTCAATGATGTTGCTACGACCCGACCAGACGTAGCCCGTTCTTTTGCCGATAAGTCTCTGGCCCGCTGTGTAACGGCAGGGTCCAATCGCAGGGTTCAATTTGTGTGCGAGAATTGCCATGGCCGTTATTGCTCGCCTATCAGTCGTCGCGCTCAAGGGCATGGCTGCCCCTCATGTGCAATCGGCGGTTTCGATAAAACTTTGGGAGGCTACTTTTACTTGATGGAACGTTCAGACGAAATGCAGATAGGAATCACAAACTACCCCCACCAACGAATCGGGGCGCATATTAAGGAAGGAGGTTGGAAATTCGTTGAGTGTGTAGGGCCGTATGCTGGCGACCATGTTCTTGGTTTTGAGACCCGCATTAAGCGTTGGCTCAAGCAAAACATCGGGACGATTGCTGGCACTACAGAAAATTGGAAAAAGCGAAGTCTTATGGTTGGTTCTTTGGAAGACTTGTTTGAAGAAATAGGTTTTGGTCTTGATGAGGTCGTTTTACACCTCAACGGAGGGGCAGCGAGTAAGTGTCGCAAAGATGTAGTCCATTTGAAGTTTTGGTCGCCAAGATAGGAAACTGGGGGTGAGGCAACATTTTCTTTCATTTTTAAAAAAGACCTCAGCCCCAGATATTCACATATTTTGGCAAAACCCAGATTTGCCAAATCCGCAAAATCCTCATCCCATCTGTGCATTACATATTTCGGATTGAACGATTTGCTGAAACAAAAGCCTCAGGCGCGCCGACGTCCCCGTCGGCTCATCGAAAATACAATCTTGAAGAACGACGAATCCGTGCAAGATGCCAACGAAGACGTTGGCGCTCCGACCTCATAAGCGACCTGATCCGCCCGCAACAGTCGAATCCACATGACCAGCTGGCTCCACTTTGCGAATGCCGTTCTGGGGCAGATGCGTAGCGGCTTCTTGACATTGTTTCATTTTAAAGCAACATAGGCATCATGCTTGTCATCGATTTCTTCAAGTCTGCGGAAGGAAAATCCCCCGTAGCGGAATATCTGGATGGACTTGATGCCAAGCAGGCGGCGAAGGTGCTTTGGACGCTCTCCGCGATCAAGCTGACACACCCGGCGCCTTCCGTTTATCTGAAAAAGATGCTGGCAACGGATGATCTTTGGGAGGCGCGCGTGATCTTCGCCGGAAACATATTCCGCCTGCTGGGCTGGATGGAAGGCACGAACAAATTGGTCTTGGCGCACGGCTTCGCCAAAAAGACCGAGAAGACCCCGCTGCAGGAAATCCAAATAACCGAAAACCGAAAGAACATTTATGAAAACAAAGAAACCTGATGACTTGGACCGCTACATTGCGCAGCGAAAAAAGAAGGATGCGGAGTTCGCCGCCGCCTACGACAGTGAGCAGGCAGAGTGGGAACTCGGCCAACTTCTGGCCAAGACCCGCGAGAGCGCAGGACTCACGCAAGAGGCATTGGCCCGCAAAATAGGCTCCACGCGCAGTGCCATCTGCCGCTACGAGCGCCATCCGGCCAATCTCACCCTCTCGACATTGGAAAAAGTCGCCCGCGCTACCGGGCGGCGCCTGGTCGTGAAATTTGCTTGAGCGGTAAAATCACGACAACATTCATCAGCAACTGTCTCGACACTGCAAAATTTTCCAAATGAAACCCGCCATCACGCCCGGTGAAATTCTCCTTGAGGACTACCTCATTCCCATGGGCATTTCCCAAAACGCCCTGGCTCGTGCCCTTGGCATCAACCCGCGAAGCATCAACGACATCGTCTTCGGTCGCCGCAGCATCACTCCGGAAATGTCGCTCAAACTCGGCAAATTCTTCAAGCAAAGCGCCCAATTCTGGTTCAACATCCAAACCACCTGCGATTTGCGCCAGATCTCAGTTCGCCGAGGTCCCATCGGCTGAATCCCCTCAACCTTGGCTACCCTTTTCTTCCAGCCTTGCCGGAGGAAGGCGGCAGGGAGGAGAGTTTGAGCCTTTCGTAAGCTCCGCGCTTTTTATCTTCGGGATGCGGCTCGACAGCAAGCACCGTGATGTCCCTCGCGTCGGGCCCGTAAGTCCAGAAGACTCGTCCTGCTCCGGGCGTGTTGTTCTCGAGATAGGACTGGAAAATCTTGAGACCGTGCTTGCGGCTCAGGTCGCTGATTTCATGGGAGGAGAGACTGTTGTGCCTGGGGTCTGACGACAAATAAGCGAGAGCCTTAACAAACTTCTTGAAGAACTTCTCCTCGTCCTTGCCCAAACTACCTGCCAGCTTTCGCGTGGAGAGATCCTTCCAGAGATCCTCCATCTCAGGGTGCCCCATGCGGATTGCGAAAGCCATTGACCTTCTCAGTGCCCGATAAAAGGTGACACATCGATTGGAGCAGAGACCTCGCCCTTCTTGAGGGACGCAACGGAGCTTTCAAGCATCTTCAGCGTCCGTGCAGGGATTTTTTCAGGGTCCACGAGAACCCTCGGCTCCAGCACGAAACTGCCATTGGAGAGCGCCATCACATGAAAATATTTGGTTTTGGCTCCACGCAGACTGATGCGGCTCTTGGCGTCTGCGGCGATGTCGTAGTCCCGGACAACGGTGACGCCCTTTTTGCTTTTTGGTTTATCGGCTACTTTGACCATGCAATCAAGATGGTGGGAAATCCCACCCTCGTCAACAGCAACCTTCACGCGAAGTGAGAAAAGTTGGCAACGAGTCCGTCCAAGAAGCCAACGGGGACGTTGGCGCTCCTGGAAGGCCGCTGTAACGACAAATTTTTGACTTTTACGAATTATACTCGTTACAAGGCTTGCTTCTACCGTTTAATCTAGTGACAAGCTCACATCCATGCCGGGCAAACCTTTTCAATCCAAGCTAAAGCATTACGAAGCCGAACTGAGGGAAATCCTCGCTTCGGGCTGTGGTTTTCGTGGCGCGGCGGCGGAGATCAATCGACGGCATGGATTGAATATGAGCCACAACGCGGTTTTTTCCTTTCTGAAAAACCGACCGGCACCGCGCTCTGAGCGAGGCCTTTTTTACGAAGGGCTGCCCAGCGATCTCCGCAATCAACTCCTCAAGCGCCTCGCTGCCGAGTGGACGCACGAATCCACAGCCATCGAGGGGAAC
>JAPLTI010000257.1 GCA_026398285.1 Verrucomicrobiota bacterium | reverse complement strand
CCACCTCCGGCACCCTCCCCCTCAGCCATACACGCATCATTCCCCAATTTCGCGCAGCTGGCTCCATCGGAAATTGCCCCAAGGGAGGGGAGTCGGTCTGATTTCGTTTTAACATATAAACAACAATAAATTATGAATAATATCTTCATCCTTTCCTCGGCACGCACCCCCTTGGGGGCTTTTCGAGGGTCGCTCGCTCGGGTTTCTGCCAGTCAACTGGGTGCAACGGCCATTCGTGCTGCGATCCAGCGCGCGAATATCGATGCCGCCGATGTGACGGACGCCTTGATGGGGAATGTGCTGCAGGCTGGCCAAGGGCAGGCGCCCGCGCGCCAAGCCGCCCTGGCGGCCGGTCTCCCTGCCAGCACGCGCGCCGTGACGGTGAACAAGGTCTGCGGATCGTCTTTGCAGGCCGTGATGCAAGGCTGCCACGCAATAGGCGCGGGTGATGCCGGAGTCGTGGTGGCAGGCGGGATGGAAAACATGAGCGCCGCACCGTATTTACTCGACCAGGCCCGTGACGGGTATCGTTTGGGACACCAGCAAGTCATCGACTCCATCATTCATGACGGGCTTTGGGATCCCTACAACAAACGGCACATGGGCAGTTGCGCGGAGGAATGCGCTAAAAAGCATGGGTTCACCCGCGAGGAGCAGGATGCCTATGCGATCGCCAGTTTTGAGAGAGCGAATGCCGCTCAAAAAGCAGGCCTCTTCGATCGGGAAATCGCGCCCGTGGAGATCGCTCTGAAGGACGCCACCGAATGGGTGAGCGCGGACGAGGGACCAGCGAAGGTCAACTATGCGAAGTTGCCCACATTGCGTCCATGCTTTGAAAAAGACGGCACGATCACCCCGGCGAATGCCTCAACGCTCAATGACGGCGCGGCCGCATTGGTGCTGGCTTCGGAATCCTTTGTCACTCATCGCGGCTCGCTGCCGGTTGCACGCATCGTCGCCTTCGGCAGCCATGCCCAAGAGCCGATTTGGTTCACCACCGCGCCGGTGCAGGCGACCAAAAACGCACTCGAGCGGGCTGGATGGACAGCGTCGGATGTGGATCTCTGGGAGGTCAACGAGGCCTTCGCTGTTGTTCCCATGGCCTTCATGCGCGAATGGGAAATCCCGCATGAAAAGCTCAACGTGAGAGGTGGGGCGATTGCCCTGGGGCATCCCATCGGAGCCAGCGGAGCCAGAATCCTGGTGACACTTTTGGACAGTCTGCGCGAGCGGGGGCTCAAGCGCGGGGTTGCCGCCATCTGCATAGGCGGCGGTGAAGGGATGGCTGTTTGCGTGGAGTTGATTTGATCCACGAACTTTCACATGAAAAAAACATACGACAACGCCCAATCCGCTCTGAGCGGCCTTCTGAGAGACAACTTGACGATAGCCGCCGGAGGTTTCGGGCTCTGCGGAATACCGGAAAATCTCATCGAAGCCCTCCAGTCCAGCGGGGTCAAGGGTCTGACCATTGTGGGAAACAATGCCGGGGTGGATGATTTCGGCATGGGCCTTCTTTTGAAAAATCGTCAGGTCCGCAAGGTCGTTGCGTCCTATGTGGGTGAGAACCGCGAATTCGAGAGGCAGGTTCTTGCCGGCGAAATCGAAATCGAGTTGGTGCCACAAGGAACTTTGGCAGAAAGATTGCGGGCCGGAGGCGCAGGCATCCCTGCCTTCTTCACACGAACAGCCGTCGGCACCAGTTTGGCCGAGGGAAAAGAAACCAGGAATTTCGGAGGTCATGAACACGTCCTCGAACCGGCCATCCGATCCGACATAAGTTTTGTGAAAGCCTGGAAGGGGGATTCCAACGGAAACCTTGTGTTCCGAAAAACCGCGCGCAACTTCAACCCGGAAATCGCCACGTGTGGCAACATCGTCATTGCCGAGGTGGAGGAGTTGGTGGCAGCGGGAGAGATCGATCCCGACTGTGTCCACACTCCCGGAATCCATGTGGATCGGATCTTTCAAGGCACAGCCTATGAAAAGCGAATTGAACTGCGCGCGGTCAGGGGGGAATCCGCAAAAAAACAGACACCCGATCGAGAGTGGATCGCCCGCCGGGCGGCACTGGAAGTCCGCAACGGGGATTATGTGAACCTCGGAATCGGGATTCCCACGCTGGTTGCAAATTTTATTCCCGAGGGCATCCATGTGACCCTCCAATCAGAGAACGGCCTCTTGGGAATCGGCCCTTTTCCAGAGGAAGCCGACATCGACCCGGACCTCATCAATGCGGGAAAACAAACGATCACAGCCCTTGCTGGCTCCTCGTTTTTTTCCAGTTCAAATTCCTTTGCCATGATTCGCGGCGGACTCATCGACGTGTCCATCCTTGGCGCGATGGAAGTCTCCGCCAATGGGGATATCGCCAATTGGATGATCCCAGGCAAAATGGTCAAAGGTCCCGGTGGCGCCATGGATCTCGTGGCCGGCGTGAGGCGCGTGGTGGCCGTGCTGGAGCATTGCGCCAAGGATGGAAGCCCAAAAATTCTGCCTCGATGCTCGTTGCCCATTACCGGCCAAGGCGTCCTCAGCCGCATCATCACTGATCTCGCTGTATTTGACGTCAAGCCGGGCGGCGGTCTTGTCCTGAAGGAGATTCGCGACGGGATTAGTCTGGATGAGATTCAGTCGAAAACCGGATGCGAGTTCGAGACGGATTTGAGCCCCACACAAATCCACGCCTCGGCATGAAAAAAGGCATTCAGAAAATAGAAACCGTTTCGATTCTCGGCCTCGGGACGATGGGCCATGGGATCGCCCAGGTTTTTGCTGCCGGGGGATACCGAGTCCGAGCCTTCGACGAAGTGCCCGCCGCGAGGGAATCCCTTCACGCGCGTTGCCAGGAAAATCTGAACACCATGGTCACGGCCCGCATGCTGAAGCGGAGCAGCGTGGCGACTACGCTTTCCCGAATGGAAGTTTTTGACTCGATTGAGGAGGCGGTGGACGGCTCGGATTTTGTTTTGGAAGTGGTGAAGGAGGATCTCGCCATTAAGAAAAAACTTTTTTCATTTTTAGAAAAATGCGTTTCCCCATCAGCCATTCTTGCGAGCAATACCTCCACGTTTCCGATGACCAAAATTGCGGCGCGCCTGGCGCACCCGCAACGCTGTGTGAACATGCATTGGTTCAATCCCTCCCATATTGTTCCCGTGGTCGAGATCATACCTGGCGAGAAAACTTCTCCCGAAACGCTCGCTACCACGATCGACCTTGCGCGACGGATCGGAAAAACACCGGTTCATGTTCAGAAGGAGGTTCCCGGCTTTATTGTGAATCGCGTGCAGGCGGCCATGATCCGGGAGGTCTGGGATTTGTGGCAGCGCGGGGTTGCCAGCGCCGAGGATATCGACCTCGCCGTCTCGGGTGCCATGGGATTCAGACTTTCCGCGATCGGTCCGTTGCAGGTTTGCGACTTTGGCGGCTTGGATGTTTGGAGCAAGCTCTTCAAAGAACTCACGCCACGCATGACTTCAGGTGTCCGCGTGCCGAGCAAAATCCAAAGCCTCGTTGATGACGGGCATTTTGGAACCAAGACCCAGAAGGGCATATTCGACTACACACAGGAGTCGCTCGAGCAAAAGCGCAACGAGCGGGATCGCCATTTTCTAGAACTGGCCAAGCTCAAGCAGAACTCGAAATCGCCAGCGATGGGATGTCTGGTTTGAGAATAAAACCAGATGATGCGGCTTTTTTGAAACCTCGAGCTGAATTGGAATGCCTTCAATGATCCAAGAATCTTGCCTTTTGAAATCCAAAGTCTGTCTCGTCATCGGAGGCGGCTCACTCGGCCCCGGTTGGGGTATCGGCCGAGCCATAGCATTTGCCTTCGCACGCGAGGGAGCAATCGTCGCTGTGGCGGATGTGAACCTCGAGGCGGCTCAGGAAACGGTGGATTTAATAACCAAGGCCGGCGGAAAGGCAGCGAGCTTCGTGGTGGATGTCACCGACGATGCATCCATCCAAGGATTAGTATCCGATGTCGAAAAGCAACTCGGGCCAATCGACGTCCTTTACAACAATGTCGGGATCAGCAAACGAGGCGACGCAGCCGAGACAAGCGGGGCCGACTGGCGCAGGATTCAGGATGCCAACGTGACATCCATACACATCGCCGCCCAGGCCGTGTTGCCCGGAATGAAAGCGAGAAAATCCGGCGTGATTTTAACCACGTCGTCGGTGGCCGCCCAACGCCATCTAGGGTATTCCTCGGTGGCCTATGCCGCAACCAAAGCGGCGGCCATCCATTTGACTCAAACCATCGCCATCGAATACGCCTCGTATGGGATTCGGGCAAACAGCATCGTGGCGGGATTGATAGACACCCCCCGCATCAAGATTCTTCTGAAGGACAGCTACGGAGGCAGCATTGAAGACATGCAAGCCAGCCGCAACCGCGTGGTTCCGATGGGACACATGGGAGACGCTTGGGATATCGCCGAGGCCGCTGTATTTCTCGCCTCGGACAAAGCCAAATACATCACAGGCACACAGCTCGTGGTGGATGGCGGGTTGAGCGCCACCGTTCCGCATTGAGCAAGCAAGGGCTGTTTGCGGGCTAAAAATGCCGCATCAAAGGATTGAACTGAGGAGTTTTTGCGTGCGAAGCAACTTGGGCAGAAACTCCTCAACCATCTGTTGAGAACTCTTGCGCGCCGGCTGGGTGCAGATGCACATGGAAGCCACCAAACGCCCGGTGGAATTCAAAACTGGCACCGCGATGGAACTCAAGCCCAGCTGCAGCTCTTCTTCAACGAGGCAAAATCCGT